>CASFPO010000001.1 GCA_949296805.1 uncultured Bacillota bacterium
AATTTATAAAAATAAAAAATATTTAGTTTTTTAAAAAAATAATGATTTTTTCTGATATTTTAATCAATTTAATTTATTTTTACAAAAAAATAGAGCCAAAAGGCTCTAAGAAGACAACAATAGTAGTAAACCTTGTGTCATAGGTTCGGTCGGATTTCCCAACCTCGCACTTGCCGTCACCGTACAAGCAGTTTCCTTTTAAGCGAGGTATAACACCGAATCGCCACTCAGAACACACTATAATCCTACTCTTGCCTGCTTTTGACAACAGTCTAGAAGTTTTCCTTAACAGAAATAACTATAATTCTCTTATTTTGCAAATGTAATTTCATAGGCAGATACCTATATAGTCGGCCTGAACTACATAAGTATGTTTAGCACCTAATCCCAAAGCATTCACTCAAAGTAGGCTACACTGCACACGGCTTTTACCGCAATGCAGGTTCTTTTCTCAGAGAGTGGGAAACCCCACCCTGTTGAGTCTCCACGAAAATTGGAACGCTTGTTGTATGCCGTTACAACCCGTCCAATAATCTTAACTTCCAGCACGCACCCCAGTTTGGGCAACCAAAGAACGCACCAGAAACTTCATCGATGTGCCCTTCGACGCTATAAACTTCGTCGTCCTCATAGTTAAGTCTGACTAGAATACTGCATCTTCTAGGTATATTATAACATATTTTTTAAAAATGTGCAACTTTTTAATAATTTGTATCTTTTTTTAAAAAAAGAGGTGTTAAAAACCTCTTTCTATTCAAATTCCACATTAACCCTTGCTTGAACATCAATACTGCCTACCAATGCATTAGAAATATTTTCAGCGTAAGTTCTGTAAAGACTAGAGCAAGAATATACATACTCTTCTTTTACGCTTTTAACTTGCATCTCTGTACCGCCAATCTTCTCGGCTTTTTCCTTAGCGTTCTCTATAGCCATCATAAGCACTTCTTGATATACCTCATCCATATTAGAACAGCAATATTGTATGTTTCTTATGCTTGTCACTCCGTTTTCAACTGCACTATCAACAAGGGTTTTTATATCTTCAATATTATCAACATCAAAAGTGATAGTGGTAATAGTATAGTACCCGGTCAAACTTTTTCCACTGCTATAGTCATAGTTCGGATAAGATATAAAGCTATCAAGCACAATCTTATCCTCACTAAGCCCCGCTGTCTTTAATGCAGAAACAACTTTATCAAAAATTTGAAAATTGTTATCCTTGGATTTTACTATGTCACTATCTAAAGTCTCTATAACAGCAGTTATCTTGGCACAATCTGGACTTACACTTTTTGAGGCTGTACCAACCACACATAGCTCCATAGCCTGCTGGCTCTCTTCCTGTTCTGACACCTCCTCTTCTGTAAATCTTTTTTTAGAAATATTGCCTATACTTTTTCTTTTGCCTTGTTTTGTTACCTTTCCCTCATTTAAAGGGCGACTTGTCTCTTCAGACTGAACAACCTTGTTTTCTTGTTCCTCTTGTAGTTGATCACTAAGAGCAGTTTCTTCTAAGCTATTTAAGTCTTTACTTTCAACTTGATTTTCGCTAATAGCATTATCTTTTTTTGTAATTTCATTTACATTTTTATCCTTTATTGTCCTTCTGCCTCTGATTTTCTGCTCTTCATCTCCAAATTTGATTTGGCGGTCATCTTTATTTCCTCTTTTCTTAAGCAATGAAGAGGCTGTATTCTGACTATCCAACTGCTCTTCTTTAGAAACATCTTCTTTTACACCCTCTAATGTTTTATCAGAAGTTTGCTTGTCTTTTGTTGACTGAACTGTCTTTTGATTGTCTTTAAGGCTTTGTTCAATCTGTGATGAGCTTTCAGCATTTGTAATAAGTTTTTGAGGCGACAAACTACTGCTTGTAATAACAGCACAACCCAAAATAAGAAGCAAAGCTAAAACAAAAGTAAATATTCTTTTCATAATTTCCTCCTCTAACACCTTTAAGATGAGAAAATTTAAAAAAATTATTTACTATTTACAAAAAAAGTTATAAAAACACAAAAAAATCACTTTTTCTTTTAAATTAATCTGTTTTTCCTTCAAAATAAAAGTGAAAAGTTAAGGTTGAACTTCGTTTGCGTTTATCTTTAAGTTTGAACATCCTATTATAAAAAACTAATAATCTTTCTTGCCTCAAAATTATATGCCTACTTTAAATAGCTTGAAAAATACATTAAAAAAAGCAAAGGTTTAATGTATCTGCACTTTCCCCTTTGCTAATTTTGTTGTTTTTACATTTTTATTTTCTAGTAAACTCATAGTAACCGTCTACCGTAGCAGTTGGACTTTTTTCAAAGGTTGAATCGTTATTAAGATAATCATTTGTGTATAAGCCACTATCAATTATACTTGCAAGCACTCGGATGGTGTTGGTGTTGGCGTTGGCAATCAAGCGTCCACAGGCTGTATCACTGGTCAAATCTTCGTAAATATCTCCACTATCTATTGTAACTGTAGCTAAGCTTGTACAATTGTAAAAAGCATAATCCCCTATACTTGTCAATTGGCTGTTTTCTCCAAAACTTACTTCTGTTAATGTACTGCAACTTCTAAAAGCATGTGCTCCTATACTTGTAACACTATCTGGGATTGTTATACTTGTTAGTCTACCGCAATATCCAAAAGCATAATCCCCTATACTTGTCAATTGACTATCTGCTCCAAAATTTACTTCTGTTAGTGCACTGCAACCTCTAAACGCACTCATTCCTATACTTGTCACACTTTCTGGGATTGTTATGCTTGCTAGATTTGTACAGCCTTCAAAAGCATAGGTTCCTATACTTGTCAATTGACTATCTGCTCCAAAATTTACTTCTGTTAGTGCTTTGCAATATCGAAAAGCACCACTTCCTATACTTGTCACACTATCTGGGAATTCAATATCAATTAAATTTGTACATTCATAAAAAGCATAGCTTCCTATAGTCTCCAAAGTCTCTGGCAAAGCAATACTTTGCAAGGTTTCATTCTGTGCAAATACACCTGTTGAAGCAGTTCCATCTCCAATCGCAGTGACTATATAATCTGAACCTTCTACATACTTACCATCTAATATTGAAAAGCTTGATGGGATTACTACATTAGCTTCATTGCCTGTATATGAGGTTAAAGTCACTGTCGCATCAGCATCTGAAGTTGTAAAGGTAAAGCCTGTAATTTCTGGTGGCTCTGGCGCTACGCTTGCGTCAAAAAGTTGCAGGTCATAGTCAAAAGAGGCGTTACTTAGTGAGGTGTCCTTATCCTCTACTGATAGGGTTAAAGTAATCTCTACTGTATCGTTTGTTTCTCCTTGTGGGTCGAGGGTTATTATATCTCCGCTTGTGTATGCTCCGCTTGTAGTTGTAATAGTTTTAAGTAAATTTGGTGTTTCACTTGCGATTGTGTCTGTTAGCGTTACAGTTAAGGTACGCTCTGAGCTTAAGTTCTCTACTGTGATAGAAAATACTATTGGAGTGGCTGAAGTGTCAAAGTTTAGGTTTAACTCTTCCCATACTGTATCATCTCCTGTAGTTTGAGTAGCACTGTAGGTTACATCCAGTGCTGAGGGTGGCACTGTTGCTCCGGTAACATTTCCTGTTACATGGGCATAGACATTATCTGCGGTAAAGCTGATATTACCGCCCATATTTACATTTACTTGACTTACTGCTAGTACTCCCATTATCAGCATTGTTAATATTAAAGCAAAAGCTGATATTAAGGACACTAGTCTTGTTTTTAATGACATATTTTGCCTCTTTTTTCTATTTTGTACATATTAGTAAAAAATATCTAGTGTAATGCAAAATTTCGACTATTTTTGCATTATCTATGCCTATTTTATCAGATAAAATATGGTCAGCAATAGGATTTTGTTTTAAAGGAAATACTATCAAAACTTACCCTTATCTAATAGGCGTTAGCCTATTTTACCCCCCCCGAATGTTTTGTCAAGCAATTTGGCGACTTTTTTGAAATTGTTCAAATTATTTATTTTTTCTAAAATTCTATCCCTTTCTTAGCCTAAAAACCTTATCATATTTTCAAAAAAGTTTTTATCTGCCCGTCGTCACGGGCAGGACAAAATCATTCGGGGGATTTCTAAAAAATTGCACTCGTGCAATTTTTGATTATGCGGGGTCGGGCTTTTTTTATAGCCCTCCACTGCCTAAAGGCAGAGAAATAGAGTTTTGTGTGAACATAAAAAACAAGTTAACATAAAAAAACAGCAGAGATGAAAATATTGCAAATTTCATAAATTCTGCTGTTATTTATTGTTTTTATTATTATTTTTCTAACCTTTTAATTAGTTTTTTATTAGTATTTTTTAATTTTTATATTCTTTTTTGACTATTTTTTTACAATTTACAAACTTTTTTGCAATCTTGTCTTATAGTCTTTGGCATAGATAGATATTGCCTCATCTAGCTGTGTTTTGTCTATCAAGCCTGCTTTATACAGTTCAAGCTCAACTGCTCCAAAAAGTCCGTATTTATTTTCAAACTCTTTTATAAGAAAGCTACACTCAAGCAAGCTATCAAAAGTACCTGTATCTAGGTAGGCACATTCCTTAGGCAGAGGGCATACTTTGGCGACACCATTTTTTACTTGTTTGGCAATTACGTCGGTAAATTCATACTCGCCTCTTGAGGACATTTTTAAGTTATCAATATCAGCAAGCAGATTGTTTTTGCAGACATACAGCCCTGTTGCTGCGTAATTTGATTTTGGTTTTTCTGGCTTTTCTTCTATTGACAGCACTTTGTTAGTTTTATCAAATTCCACTACGCCAAATCTTTCTGGGTCGCTAACTTGTTTAGCAAACAGAGTGATACTTTTGTTATCTGTGATTGATCGCTTTAAAAGGCTAGTCATATCCTTATAGACAAAGATATTATCCCCAAACAACAGCACAAAATCATCCTTGCCGATAAAGTCCTTGGCGATTTTGACAGCGTGGGCTGTGCCAAGAGCCTCTTTTTGAATAAAAAATTCTATTTTATCCTTGTATATTTTGTTTTTGAATAGTTCTGTAAACAATGGATAGTCCCTTTCACTGCAAACGAGTGCGATTTTATCTATCCCTACGCTAAACAGCAAGGACAAGCCATAAAATATCATAGGCTTATTATATAGTGGCACAAGTGCCTTGCCATAGCTGTTGGTAATTGGTCTTAATCTTGTACCATTACCTGCAACCAAAATTACTCCTTTCATAAACGCTCCTTTTTGTTATTATACTTAAAATTTTTTATAAATAAAAGAAATTTTACCCTTTAATTTAATTTTTTCTATTGCCAAGCCACTGGGCACTGGCGTTTATTTTTAAACCATTCGCTATCGCATAGTCTTAAATCACTTCCACTAAAGGAAAGGGATATTTGTCCGTCAGTGCAAGAGAAAATAATGTTGCCATTCATAGATTTTACTGTAGTTGACGAGTTAAACTCACTTTTGTCGCTATAATTATCTACTACAGTTGTCACATAGACATTTTTTGTGTAAGGTGCAACTGTGTCAATAAACTCCTGGGTTGGAAACTGATTTTCATTAGTATCAGTATACTCGCTTGTTCCTGCACAACAGCAGACAACTATGTATTCTGGGCTGATGGCTTGCATAAGCTCCTCACAACTAGAGGTTGAAGAGCCGTGATGTCCTGCTTTATACAGTGTGCAGTGAGGAAGTCCGCCCAAGCTTTGATAATGCTCAACAAGTCGTCGTTCGCCTACAGCCTCTAGGTCGCCAGTAAAAAGATAGTGATTGTCTCCCTGATTTATCATAAGGCAGACTGAGTAGTTATTTTCTTCTGAGTGAGAATTTTCATAATAATAGTTATAGAGTATCTCCATATTTACATCTTCAGAAAGCTCAATAATTCTTGACGCCCCATTTTGATTGTTATAGCACTCAAGTGCTGTGTAATGTTTTGCGCCTTGCTCAACTTCTCTATCACGAGCTTCACGGTATTTGCCCACAACTGTGCGTGACGTACCTGTGCTGTTTGTCAAGGGAAAGTCTATAATATTTTCTACTTTATAGTAGTCAAATATCCCCACATAATCCTCGGTGCTATAAAACGCTGCGATATGGTCGGTGTGTCCGTGGGTTGCTATAACATATTCGAGAGTATTATCTGTCACATACTGGTCTATATAGTTTATAAGCGTTGGTGCTGAAGAACTGTCTGAGCCTGCGTCAATCAAAATATCATTCTCTCCGCACTGAATCAAGATACTATCGCCAGTATTGATATTGCCAAGCTCAAGAAAATGTATGGATAAATCGCCCCTAACAAAACTTTCGCCTTTATAGGTTTCTGTTACTGGCGAGTTTTCTACAAAAGCATAATAGATAAAACCGCCACCAAAACCTATAGCAATAATTACAAGTGATAAAAGTACACTTAGCAAACTTTTAGTTACTTTCATCTGCCACCTCACTGCCCTCTTGCGAGCTATCACTGACAACGATTATAATTCTGTACCTCTCAATCCCTCTATATCTTATATCATCCACCGTATACTTAATATAATAAGTACCTTCTTGTTGGTTATTTATAGTATTTTCAGCCACTACTTTGTCTGAAACATCTCTGCCAAATGAGATTGCCCTTGCACCTTCGTCTTGATACTCTTGCCCAACAAGCAGAGTCACTGTGCTTTGACCTATTACCTCAAAAACATCATTTCTCGTAATGTGTTTGGCAGTAAAAAAGCCTCCTACCACACTGCCAGCGACAAGTAGAAGTAGGAGCAGAGACCACAAACTTTTCTTTTTGTAATTTCCCTTTGCCATTTTTCTCCTATAAAATAAATATGACGTTAAATTTACTTTGATAAAAAATCATTATAACTTTAACTTATTATAAATTTTTAGCCCACATACCGTGAAGATTGCAAAGTGAATACACTGCGACAAGCTTTTCATCATTCAATATAAAGTTTGCAATTGGTTGGTCGTTTGGCGAAAGTTCTTTTACATAATAACCTTTATCAGTTAAAAATATAATATGAGATATGTAATGCTCTTCGGTCATAGAGTGCAAAACTTCGCCTACCTTGACTTCTACTACTCCATTATTTACATTTACAACAGGTATATGTTTTTCAACAGCTCCGTCACTGGATGCTGGCGAAAGCTCTTCCATAAAAGTGCCACAGCACATCAAACGCACGCCTTTATCAACAAGTTTTATAACCACGTTTCCACAAATTTTACACTTATAAAAAATCAATTTTTTCATAATCTTCTCCTTTTTCTTAATAAATTGTAGCATAAAATATTCTTTTCTCAAAATAAAAGCTGACAAAGAACAACTCTCGTGCTAGACTTCATAAACTTTGCCAAGGTTTTCTTTGACCTGTCTTACAACTTTATCTTTTGCCTTTAGCACAAACTGGCAAGAGTTTATCCTTTGCCTAATTAATTTAAACTCCTTTGAGTTAAAGGTATAGCAAAGGTTGTTATCATATTTACAATTATTACAACTACCCGAAAAATGTTCCTTGAGTGGACAATGACGGAATATCATATACTCAGGATAGAACTTACAATATTCAAATAAGATTATACCACAATTTTTTATCTCGCCCATCTCTTCTATAGATAAAATAATCTTATTATACCCACGACCAGCATAATATTTTACGCTATGCGAGTTATAAACATTTAGTTTGCTTCCGATTATTGTTTGCTTCTTAGTTTTAAGCTCAAGTGCCCAATAATTATTTGCTACCACTCCCCAATCTTTGCAGTAAAACAATATTTGTTTAATTTTATCTATTTCACTTTTATCTGCCATTACAGGAAGAGAGATAAAGATATTCTTATCGGCATATTTATCATACAAAGTTTGAATATTTTGGTCAAAAAACTCTGGTTTATAAACAAAGATTTTATTTTCAGTTAAGTCAACTTTATCAAAATTATCAAATTCAATAATTTCCCCACTTGGCAGTTTTTTATCAAAAATAAGCTGTTTTTTATCAAAAAATAGCGATTTTTCTTGAATTTTATGTGTTTTTTCATATTTTTCTAGTATTTTTTTAGTTAATTGCTCTAGGCAATTTCGCCTTAAAGTGTTAAGTTGCGACTTAGTTAAAAAGACCTCTCCTAATAAAACTTTAAAATTATTAAGGTGGAATTGCTCGCCCATTTTATCAAACTGCTCAAAACAATCTTGCTCTTTAAGAGGCATTGTTTTGGCTCTTTCTACAGTAAAATCACTTTCATAGCAAGCTTGCGTGTTACCAGTTGATATAGTTACCTTTGCCTTTTTGCCTTCTTTAAGAGTTAAAGTAACATCAACGGCAATTGTTCTCTTTTTGTTTAAATATTGACTTTCAAATTGGTTATCTACAATCATATTTACTTGGCAAGGGCATAAAATAGTGGCTGTTGTTGTGATTTTGTAAATACCATTTTCTTTTTTAATATCTACAGCAGTTAGCACGCCTATTTCTTTGTCTTGTTTAATAAATTTTAAAATATCCCCTCTTTTTATCTCGCAAGTTGACCTAATAGAGACAACATTAAATCTTTTGCCTTTTGAAAAGTTAATAGCCTCGCCTATTTTAACGCCCATATGGTTTGGTATGTATGGATAGATAATATTTTGGCTGTCAAAATAGCCTGGAGCGAAATCTCCTCGATTGTATACTTTTTTAAGTGAAATTATATCCTTTTCATCAAAGGCAAAATTGTTGTCGATTACCTTTCGATAAACATTTGTTGCAACTGCCACGTATGCCTCTCGTCTAGCCCTACCCTCTATCTTAAAACTTGTGACACCACTTTGGGCAAGCTGTTTTAACTTACCTAGCATACACAAATCTTTTGTAGACAAAAGGTAGCCCTGCCTTTCTTCCTTGCCAGAGTTTGCCGAAAAAGGAAGGCGACAAAACTGTTTACACTGTCCTCGATTACCGCTAGCGTTTGCAAGAAGAGAGCAAAGATAGCAGTTTCCAGAAAAGGAAACACACAAAGCTCCCTGAACAAAATATTCAATCTCTAAATCGGTAAAATCTTTAATTCGCTTAATTTCTGATAAAGGCGTCTCTCTTGCAAGCACCACCCTAGAAAAGCCTAAGTTTTTTAAAGCCAAAGCTCCCTCAAGGTTGTTGATACCCATTTGTGTGCTTGCGTGAAGCTCAATATTTGGAAAGTGTTGACGCAAATAAAATGCTAAGCCTATATCCTGCACTATAAAAGCATCAACTTTGCTTTGTAAGGCAAATTTAACCTGTTTTATAACCTCGTCAAACTCTTCATCTTTAATAAGAGTATTTAATGCAAGGTATACTTTTACATTATATAGATGGGCGAATGCTACAGCAAGAGGAAGCTTTTCTGCTGTAAAATTTTTGATACCCCCTCTTGCGTTATAGCCTTCAAGTCCAAGATAAACAGCATGTGCTCCATTAAAGACGGCACATTTTAAACTTTCAAAGTTGCCAGCTGGCGACAATAATTCTATTTCCTTTGATAAATTGCAAATTCCCTTCATATAAATATATTAAAACATTGCCATAAAATTTGCAATAAAATTTTTTAAAAAATCTTGACTTTTACTTGCAAATATGGTAAATTGTATTCAACAAAAAGTTTAGGAGGAAATATGAAAAAATCGTTAAAAATGATGGCTTTAGGGCTTGCAATCATTCCAAGTGCGCTCGTTTTAACTGCGTGCGGTGGAGGAGAAGGAGCATTGGTAGATACTTCTGGCAATTACACTGCAATTGAAACTAGCGAATATCAAAACACTATCACAGACCTTGAAAATCGTGGCTTTAATATACAAAGTATGCTTAGCGGACTGCACCTTTCTTTAGAGCTTGATGCTACTATGACTATAAATGGCGAGCAATCTACTATAACTGTAGCTTCTGACAGCTATATGAAAAATTCTTCTCAAGATGGCTATCTTGACATTAACCAACTAGAAGCTTTAAGTTCATTATCTATGGATATGAATATGAGGTCAAATGGCGTAGAATCAAATTTAAGTGGAACACTAAATCAATATATACTTGAGGGAAATCTATATGCTGACTTTTCTCAAGCTGAGGCTTTTACGGCTTTGATAAATATGGCTACTGGTCAAACAGTACCAAGCAAATTTTATCTAACCCTTGCTACAGGAACAGCTGAAGATGTTGTAGAATTGCCTGACATATCATTATCTACTTTAGTTCAAGCTATTCCAGCTGGCTCTTTTGGAACTGATATTGTACTTGAAAAGTATGAAAATGAAGGCGACTACAAAATAAGAATTACTGCAGATGGCGCATTTATAGAGGACCTCATTGCAGATAACCTTGCAAATTCTGAAGCTGGTGTCGATATGACAATTGAGCTAGAAGATGATATTGTAATTTACATTGTTTACTCAAATGACAACTTTGTTGGCGCAAATATTACAGCCTCTGTCAATATGAGCACTATGATGAGCGTTGGAGAAGGACAATTGCTTCCACTTAGCATTACAGCTTCAGTTGATGCAAGCATTCTTCCATTTGCTGACGAGATTAATTTCCCAACAGACCTTGCAAGTTATGAAGAGTTTGCTGAAGAGGTTGATTTTGGTATGTCAGGGATGTAATTTATAAGTTTTTAGATTAAATTACCAAGTAAAGATGTGAGAAACCTCGCATCTTTTTTGTTGAAAGTATTGTATTATTAAATCAAAAAATGGGCAAACTTTAGTTTGGAGGATATTTTATGAGTTTTAACCCATTTTTAGCTAAACCAAAGAAAATAGAAAGCACTATTATGAATTTTAAAATGTTGTCGCCAAAGCCTTACGATAAAAATTTGGTAGACCCCTACACCAGAGTGCGATGTATTTTAATGAATGGCACAGAATACGAGGCTGTTTGGTCTAAGCACCACCTAAATAGGCACTGCGGGAATAATGATATACGCAGAGCGGTAGGGCTTATTAGAAATTGTGAACAACAACAGCAAAAGTTGATAGCAAGCTTAAAGCCAACCGATGAAAACATACTGCAAACTACCCTAGGTTACGAACAGCTTGCGGTTGACCTTACAGCTTTTCTAGCACAAAGGCAGACCAATCAATTTGTAAAGGATGCCCTTGACTTTGCTTTGCTTGAAGATTTTGACCACCTTTATAGATATGCTAATTTGCTTGAGAGTGATATGGGAGAACATGCAGAAACCTACATTGGCTCTTATACCGAAATTATGCCAGGCAGACCAACAGTTGCACATCATCGTCATCCTTTTGACAATATAAAAAAGCCCATAAGCAATATTTCTGCCGACCCGATTACAAAATGTGATGTCTCTATAATTACCGCAGCCGAACAACAGACTATGAATTACTATATGAATATTGGTGCTTTTTATAAGCATCAAAAAGGCAGAGAAGTTTATAGCGAAATTGCTATGGTAGAAGAAGAACATGTGTCGCAATACGGCTCGCTTATAGACCCTAGTATGACTATGCTTGACGACCTATTAATGCACGAATATATTGAAAGTTATCTATATTACTCTATGTATAATGATGAGACTGATAAGCATATCAAAAGAGTTTGGGAAATGTTGTTTGAGCAAGAGCTAGCCCACCTACATTCAGCCCTCGCACTTGTGAGAAAGTATGAAAATAAAGATTGGTTTGATGTTCTGCCTCTTGGAGATTACCCAGAGCTTATTACCTTTTCTCCACAAAAGGAATATATTCGACAGATACTTGCAAATACAGCATGCAACACTTCTTGTTATGAAGATTATTTATCTGTCAACAAATTACCCGACAACGCAAACTTTTTTGTATATCAAAAGCAGACAATAAAAGATGTTCAAACTATGCCCTCGCACCTTATAATTGAGGAACATATTGAAAAATTTAATACAGACTATCGTTTGCAAGATAAGGAACACCCCATCAAAGCTATGCGTGAGCGAAAAGTCGACAATGTGAATATTGGAAGAGTAAAATAAGTGCTTTGAATTAAACGGTTTTTATAGATATAACAAAAAATACAGGTTTAGACCTGTATTTTTTAAAATAAAGCTGACAAAAGCCTCATAACAGCTTGAAGAACTTTTGTTATCCATCTCTTCTTTTGAAAATATTTTAAATCAACTTCTTGAGAGTCTTTTATATCTTGAATAAATATATTATTATACTCTTCATTTAATTGATGAGAGTATATAATTACTGTATTTTCAAAATTCAAACCAAAGGAGCGGTTGTCGGTATTGCAAGTGCCGATGGAAAGCTTGTTATCATCTACTAATATCGCTTTGCTATGCAAAAAGCCATTGTATAGATAAATTTTTATACCAAGCTCGCTCATCTGTTTTAGATAAGATAAAGTTGCTAAATACACCGTTTTTTTGTCAGGTATTTTTGGAACCATTATTCTTACATCTATCCCGCTTTTAATTGCAATCCGCAATGCTGAGAAAAAAACATCATCTGGGATAAAGTAAGGAGTTTGAATATATACTCTTTTCTTTGCAGTTAGTATCATCTTGACAAAGGTTTCTTTTATCTTTGGCACTTGACTATCTGGGCCAGAAGTTATCAGCTGTGTTGTTGCATTCCCGCAAATTCTTGGACTTGGAAAATAGCCGTTTTCTAGATATAGTCTTGGTGGAGTGTTATCATTTTTACAATATCTCCAATCATCTAAAAAAATGTTTTGCAAGGCGTATACCCCGCCTCCTTCAATTCTAAGATGGGTGTCACGCCAAGGTGTTAATTTTTTATCTAAACCTAAATGGTCGTCACGAATATTTATTCCGCCAGTATAACCTATTTTGCCATCTATGATCACTAATTTTCTATGATTACGATAGTTTAATTTTAAGTTTAACAATCTTATGTGCATAAAGGGTGGGAAAAATTCTCCTACTTGCCCTCCTGCCTTTTCTAGCCTTTTAAAAAATCTACGAGGGGCTTTTCTTGAGCCAATAGAATCATATATAAGTTTGACGTCAAGTCCTTCTCTTGCTTTTTGGCAAAGAAGTTCCATTATTTCAGTGCCAATTTGGTCATCAGCAAATATATAGTATTCCATATTGATGGAGGTTTTGGCATTCAGCAAATCTTGTTTTAATGCTTTTATTTTATCCTGTCCACTTGAAAATATCTTTATAGCATTTCCTGGAATAGGATAGGAGCCAAAAGAATAACAAAGAGAAACTAATTCTTGGTCATCCTTTAAAATCCCATCAAGCTTTGCCTCTTCTAGCGTTTGAATTCCTTTAATATTTCTGATGATATCCCTCTCTGATATCATCTTTTTTTTGATCATCCGCCTTGTTCTAACGCTAAGTCCACTGCCAAACACAACGTATAGTACAAACCCTATTACCGGCAGAAAGGTCATCACTGTAATCCAGGCGATGATATTTTCTGGTTTTCGTTTTTCAAGAAAAACCATACCTATCAAAAGGAGAAAATTAAAGCATACAACTACTATAAAGCAAATTGCAAACCATTCCATTTTTTCCTCCTTTTAATATGATATGTTTATGTTTGGTGTTAATAAAATTTTAAAGAAAAGTTTTTAGTTTTTGCTTAAGCCTCACGCCATCGCAATAGTTTGTAGCCGATGGCGTTTTTTGGCTTAGTTATGGGTTGTCATAATCTTACGCCCAGCTTAAACTTAAGGTATCCATCAGTATAAAGGTGTCGTCTTGGGTATTAAAGCTTCTATCAGCTCCCGAAACCTTCATTCTGATGGCAATATTAATGTAATCATATTTTGTAAAACCCTGTCCGTAGGTAATTGTTCCATCGCTGTTTACAGAGGCATTTCCTGAAGCAAGAGGGTCAGAGGCGTCTAAGCTGAATACTAGATAATCAGTGTAATTGGATTTTTCATCTTCTATCAACAAGGCTTCGCCATTTAGTCCAGCATATGTCATTGTGAAGGCACTATTCCATTGGCTAAAGGTTGAGGTTTTCTGTCCGTCTGTGTCTGTGACCTCTAGTCTATTCATTATGATAGAGTTATCAGTCCTCGCCAAAGTGTAGTAATAGCCAGTAACGAAATAGGTTTTAGAAGTCTGGTAGCTAAAGGTATTTCCACCAACCATTACATTTGCTATGTAATATTTTTCTACACTGTGGTAGTTTCCTGTCTCTAGTAATGATGCATCTTCAATATAGATAGCATCATTTACAATTTGCTCAATTGTGAACCATGTGCCTACATTATTAACGATATCCCCGACTTCATTTGTAATATAGTAGAAAGTTGCATTGTTATCAAGCGGTGTAATTTGCAATCTATAGCCTGCCATTACATTTATTCCAAGCAGTTGCGAAATAGAATAATATACAGTTCTTGCAACGCTTCGTCCAGTGTTTGACCTATCAGTAACTACTCTTTCGGCTAAAAGATTACTTCCATCATACAATCTAAGCTCAAATGAAGTTTCACTTCCAGCATTTATTAGCACTTCAAGGGTGTCATTCGTGAAGGTTGTCTCCACTCCAGCTGTCAAAGAAGGACTTGAAATATTAAACTCGTCTGCAACTTCAAAAGCCACGCCATCTCGTATAGCATTGTTAGTGGCTTGCATAATCGACACTTCACGTATTATGCTAACTCTTGAAGAAAGGTCGTAATATTCTGTATTGTTACCATTCTGATACTTAAGTCTAATAACCATTTGCACTTGAGCTGTATTACCATCAGCATAGATATCAGTTTTAGTTATTCTTGGCACAGTTTTCAATTCGCTAAGATTTTCTTCTCTATTATAAGGGTCTCTTGGCTTGTAGCCATTATATACCCCGTTTTCTGAAGTTGCAATAGTATAAGTATTGTTATTGTCTGACAAATCAATTACCTCACTTACAAGTTCATTAGTTTCAGGGTCATAGAAGGCAATTTCTGTAATTGTCACCCCTGCAATAAGAGGTATATCTAGATACTGACTATCTTCTTGATAACTTGTCCATTTAGCTTGCTCGTCTGGATCTATTGTATAACCTGTTGAAGTCGCACTAATTCCGCCTATTCCAACTGGATTTGAGTCAAATAGATATGCCTCGATACCGCCAATTTCAATTAAGTTGATAGAGCTTGAGGTTGGACGATTTGGCCTGCCACTTATAAAGTATTGGTCATTGCCATCTTCCACACTTCCTGTAGAATTAACAGTCAAAAGCTGGTATTCTGACGAGAAATCTATGTAACTGCCTTCTACTAATGAAAGTGAGCCATTTTGCAGAGTTGGTTCTGGATTAGAGGACTCTAGGCTGAAGTATACTTGATATCTAAAGCCAAAGTCGTCTACAGCCTCAAGTATGAAAGATTGAGTTCCAAAAACAACTTCATATGCACGAGTGAAAGTAGTATTGCCACTAGTTAATGTATAGGTTGTTACAGAACCAGAAGAACTTCTTGACCAGTTTTCGCCCAAGTCTTTACCTAATTTTTGTCTCACATTTTCAGAGTTGTTATACTCAACGCCTCCAATTACGCTTCCTGGCGAGGTAAGAGTGATTGTAAAGTTAGAGGTAGCAAGCTCGGCAGTCGTTACCACTTGATTTGTATTGTTGCCACCATAGGTATGTCTAACTGAAACATAGCCACTTAGTCCTTGGTCGCTAGTAAGCGTGAATGGCTGGTATACAACTGTGCCGTCTTCTAAAGCTATAGTTTCAGAGATATTGTAAACATTTGAGCTATTTGATATGACATCGCTTTGATAATCATTTTCAACAACTAAATCATTATACGCCACCCGATAGTCTGGCAGAACTTGCACTACTACATAGAAGACTTTTGAATACTCGCCTACCTGATAGGTAATCTCGACAAGTACCAAGTCGCCTTGATTGTCAGCACCCTGAGGCAGAAGTCTATAATCGTAAATATGTCCGCCTGCGTTTAATCTAGCTGACACATATAGATAAACTTTGCTTGATTGTGTTGTTATAGTTTTAAATTCAGTTTCATTAAAGACTGATAGATAGCCGTTAAGAATATTTTGCATCTCTTCACTTAATCCATTTGAAGACCCACTGCTATAACTTATTATATCTATAGTTATGCTTGTGTTACTGTTAAATTCACTAGAATTTAAGTACTCGCCTGTAGATGGATGAACGATACCAAAAGTTTCTATCATACTGTCATACTGTCTGTTAACTGAAAGTGCTACTGCACCATATTCGCTTGTTGCTTGCTGTAAAACATTGATATCTATACTTGGTTTGAAATAATACCTTGTTGAAAGTGCTAGGCTAGAGTTTTGGCTTCCATCATTTTTATCTAAGGAATCACTAAAGAAGTTTATCGCACTTATTGTATCTATCTCTGCACTTATTGTATCTGTCTCTCCGCTTAGGCTTGACGGTGCAAGCACGCTTTCAAATCTTGAGTAAGCAACTTCTACTCCATTTGTGCCACCATAGATAAGTTGCACTCGGCTAGCAAGTTGTAAGCTTTGCAAAAGTTCATGGTTAGAGTCAAGGTTTACACCTAGCTCACTTTGTGAGGTAATTTCAATATTATTTACACCATTTACTATCAAGCCGTTATCTGTTACCGCAAGGTCAGCATTTTCAAAAGCCTGTACATAGTATGCACCTACATATGTATAATTCTCTCCGTCTGCCGATGCCATTGAATTGCCTAAATCAACCGTTACACTTGTACCTCTATCCTCTTGTGAAATAAACAAAGGATAGGAGGCATAGAAATGATTTCCATCAGTAAATACAAGATAATAGGTGTTATCTCCTGAAAGAGAATTGCTATAAACTATCTTTGCCATTCTATTTTGGGCAAAAAGATTGTTTATATTTGTCTGGTCTATAAAGATATTTTCATAGCTTACTATTGCATCTTCGTAAGTTCCGCTTTCTATATTTTTGCTAGCATAATTTGTAGTAACAGTTATTGAGCTGTTTAATAGATAAATATTATAGTCAATAGTTACATTTTGATAGGTAAATCTTAAAATAATACGTGCTTCAGAACCGTTGTCTACAAGTAACACATTGCCCTCTGCATCAGTTGTCCAATTGCCTATGCTAAAGTATACAGAGCTATCGTATGGTATTGTAGCATTTTGTATGAAGTTAGAATTAGCTACAGGTCTGCCTTCTCCATTTTGTGCACTATACACGCTAGCATTTTGTGTGCTTATAACAGTTATACTACCGCCACTAGCACTTGCAAAGGTGCTATTTATAGCGTCATAAGTCAAAACGCTATTATAGGTTATAGTACTTTCTACTTCCTCTGCACTTTGAATTACAATTCTAGTTGAGTTGCTATTCTCTGCAAAAATAGGAGTATGCAAGATAAAATCTCTAAGTATATTCTCAAAATGCGAGCCACTATCAATGTATTCATAGGATAATTGTTCTCCGGCAGGTGCTGGATAATTATCTTCTAGTTTTACACTTGGAGCTACCGTTAACGAATAATTGATTACAAAAGTTTGGAAAGGCGCTGTAGTTAAGTCTTGATATTGACCATCATAGTTAAAGTAAACTTTTACTCTTAGTCGAACATCTAAAGGTGTTACCAAAGAAACATAGTTTGTAAGGATAGAGTATACACCGTCTTGAACTTCAATACCTCTATAAGCCTCGCCTGAAGAGGATTCCTCAAATGTAATTTCAGTATTTTCAGCTGTAAGAGTATTAAATATTGCATTAAGGTCGATTTCTTTTGAGCTACCTGCTATTACATTTCCGCCAGTTACATTGTTATTGTAACTAATATTTGCCTTTAGAGTAAAGTTTGCAGTGAAGGTGTAGGTTTGATTATTGTAACTTGCATCAATATTATTATTAAAGGTTAAAGTGAACACGCAAGTTATCTGGTAATCTTGAATTAAATTGCCTACAACAAAACTTCCACCACTTATACTATCAAATTGCACAAAGTCCTTTCCGCTAAAGCCATTGTTATCTTGAGCTGTACTAGTTATCACTGCTGATACCGAGTAATCTGAGTCGGTTAAAGCCTCTCCACCTATAGATAAATCGAATAAGTCAGCTAGGTTTGCAGTTGTACCACCACTTATCGTAGTTTCTTTTTGCACTGCCCTTGCTGTTGCATTGATATTTACAATTAAGGATGCAAGGTAACCTTGCTGAGTATACAACGTAAACTCAAGCTGTCTATCACTTGTGATATACTCGGCAAACCTAAGTTCAAATCTTCCGCCATTTTCTTGAGCTGAGCTGTAGATTACTCCATTTTCTATCAAAGCTGAATTTACAAAGTCGGTTGTGGCACTTTCGTCTGTTAGCTGTATTTGTAGTATGTTCCAAATTTCTGTGTATTCTTGTGAAGAACCAGCTAAAGCATTTTCCAACAAGTGGATATTGATTGTAGCTTGATTATAGCTTAAGCCTTCTTCTGTTACCTCTGTTAAGTCCTCTTCATCAATATCCCAAACATAAGTTTGATTTTCTCTGCTTGTGATAAAGCTTTCTTGACCATTAGTAAAGCGTACTGAATAGTTATAAGAAGTTGTATTGACTACTATCGTATAAGTTTGGTCGCCACCTACAACTTCAAGCTCACTATCGCCAAAGCCTCCTAAATATCTGTGCCTGATGTTGATAGTTACCTGTTCATTTACATTAGGTGCAAGAGTATAATACATAATTGAGTAATCTTCCGAGAAAGTTATTGTTATATATCTTTCCCAGTCGCTAGAGGATAAATAAGGGTCTTCGCCAATATATACGCTTTCAACTTCATTAGTATAAAGCAAGGTTGAAAATACCAATACATCGTTATAAGAAATTGTTGCCTGGCCTGTTACTATTGATATAGATACTATATCTCCACTGCTTAAGTTTGTCACATAACTTGCAAGATCTAAAGTTCTCTCTCCTGCTTGCAAAGTTATATATTGTTCACTAAGCTTTGCTTGATAATTTGAAGAATTGCCTATCTTTAGCCATAAACTTATATCAGTCTGAGCATCAATGTTGATGGTAGTCAAAACTTCATTTTCATCAAGTTCTTGATTATAGGTTTCGGTTAAAGTAATCAGTTTAGTTATATTAAAGCGTTTTTTGTTTTCATTTAAAGTTGTTTCGCCATAGATAGCATCTAGGTCTACTGAATTTATTCCTTCTTCGCTTGTTATATATTCTATGTTACCATTATAGGCATAAACTGGCTGTTCTACTATTACATCTGGAAGAACTTTAAGTACATAGTAGAATTCTCTATTGTCACTCGTGCTTGAAATGGTGTACTTTAAAGCTAAGTAGAAATTATCATAAGCTTGCGAAAGATGATTTAAAATTATTCCATCTACTTCAAGATTGACAAGTTTTAATATATCCTGTGCGGTTTGCACATTCGCTGTGCTTGTAAGAGGATAATATTCTATATCAGCGACAAGGTTGTTGCTAGAGAGCAGATATAGTCCGTTTTCTGTCAACTCAGTTGACGCAAAGTCATAATGGTGTAAAATTTGAGTTAACTGTCCTGCTGTAATCGTGTCGTAAGGTCCTTGATAAACTCCGTCTACAATCAATGTATCTGGATTTGTCATAGTTATTGCCAATTTTTCGCTATCTTCAATTCCAAAGCTAGCAAGGTTGTCATATTCAACATAGTTATAACCTATTGAGGTAATAATTAAAGGAAGGTACATTACAGCGGTATTGCCTGGGAAAGTAGGCTGATCATCGCCAGAGGTAGAGTTTCCAAAATAGAGAACTAGATAGAGGGTATTATCTCCAAGACCTTGGAAAATATTATCATTAGGGTTTCTAAAAGTTATAGAAGTACCTGTTAAAGTAATACGGTCTACACCCTCGCCTATAGTTTTTTCAGCTCCCGAAATTGTTGTATAGTAGTAGCTAAAGGACTGTTCCCCGTCTCGAGAATTTGCGTAGATATAATAATTGGTGTTGTTGGTATTTGTATAAATTCTGTTTAAAAACCAAGTGCCTTGTTGAACTACCAAGTAGTCCACACCGTTTATAGTTTGAATTTCTGCCCTTTGCTGATAGTTTGGATCATAGAAAAGTAGATCTTGTGCAATATGGCTATAGTCATTGTTTTGATAGGTAGAATTCAATTCAATTGGCACTTCTACTTCGCCAAGTAAAATTCTGTTTATTATCTCATTATTTGTATTTCTTTGAATATAATAGATACTTAATGTTGTAGAAAGTGATGTTTGATTATACCCAAACACAAACGGCTCATCATCAAGTTTAATAATTGAATTTGAAGCACCTTCCACTGTAAAATACTCAGAAAAAGCGTAACTAACTTCAAACACTGGAGCCGTGGCATCAATTATAGCAACTGGTTGCCCTGTAGATGCTCTGTTTGTGCTGATAAAATTGCCAATATTATAATGAACGCTTTCATTTAAGACATAATATGTAGTATTATTATTCTCTATAACCAAGTCTCTATAAATACGGAAACTGATTGATTGATTAATGGTAAAGTAATTATCCTCAGGTGCAAAATTTATTGTGTAATCGTTATATTCAACATTCCAAAAATCTTTAAATACTATCGTACCTTGAGAGAACGAACCAACTGAGTTTGCTGTGTCGGTGCTTTGCAGAATATAACTACTACCACTGCTTACAATATAGTAGGTACTGTTATCATAAAGCGAAGCGAAAGACTTATCATAAGTTGTATCATTTAAAGATTCTAAATAGCTATTATAAATAGTATTTACAAGATTTATTTGTTCTGTTGCATAGATTTGCGAATCTGTGTTTTCATTCGGATAATTTTCTCTAGAAAGTGAAACGGTGGTCATCAAAGTTAAGCTTAAGGTTGAATTGATAGCACCATTTGGTCCTGTATCGGTAATTGAAAACCTCAATATATGGTCTATAGCAAAATTTTTGTTAATGACTATCCTTGAAAGGTTTTGTCCGCTCAGTGCCTGTCTTATGCTTGCCCCAGAGCCATCTAAACCTTCTATTAAAGTGCCATCTTCATCAAACAGAGATATCATCCCATCTGTTCCAAACAAATCGACCATCATAGAGTCGTCTATAGTGCTGTCATTTAAATATTGTTGACTGAGTCTAAACCTAAGATTGTTATATATCCTACCTGTAATATTATCGCCATCTATATAAAATCTTACAAGGTTTTGTAAAGTTATCCCGCTATCAGACTGAGCGCCATACTTCATTACTATCAAGTTTGAAATATCAGCCTCTTGATAGCTTTCATTTATGGTATAAGGGTCGGTTGAAACAGCCTCTTGAGCATAGGTTATACCTTCAGAAGATATAGAAAGTCTAATCGTTTGCCCATTTGTTACGCTTGAGGCATATCCGTCAAGACTAACAAGTGCAAGTGTTACCTCTGCATTGTCTGCTTGTCTAAAGGTAAAGGTTTGTCCATTTAAGTTTAAAGCGTTTGAGCTTCCGCTAACTACTCTAAATTCCCAACTATTTACTAAAGTGTCACTTCTATTTTTTTGGTCAGTTATTGTAATAAGGCTGTTATCTGTTCCTAAAAGGGCATTAAGCAAATCAGTCACACTAGTAAATGGTATACCCCCAACATCAATAGTAGTATCAAAATTGCCTTCTGGAGTAAGAGATTGACTAACTATTATAGTTTGATTTCCGTTTATGTAATCTAAATATTGATAATTATTGCTGGTGTCTATAGATATGCTTTCTGCAATTGGACTATAGATTGATATGTTGTCGCTTGCATTATTATACCATTTAATTGCAGGGTCTTCGCCATTATCATAGACAAGCACTGCTCGGTTAATATATATCCCTTCAAGCGTAGATATAGTTACACCTGTATTGATTGCAAGTTCATAGTTGAGTATTGTGTTGCCAGTTTCCCCTTGAGGCGTAAAGGTTGGTTGACCTACGATGAAGTATGAGGTAATATCAATACCTTGCAAATCTTCCATTTTTAAACTGATATAGCCAGAATTATATGCATCGGTAAACACAGGTATACTTTCAGCGTTAACGATAAAAGAAACATCTAAGGTTTGTGTTGTGCCTTGGTTGATGGCTATCTCTCCGTTTTCTAACGCTGTAAACCTTTCCGCATTGATACCATTTCCTGTAACAGAATCTTGATATAATGCCTTTTCGCAGACAACAGTGATATAGTTAGTACTCATCCTGACTATACTGTAGCTTTCGTTTCCATTGATATCTTCTTCAACAACTGGAGAGCCATTATTGTCAACTACTGTTGCAAAATAAAGTCTAAATGTTCCTGTATTTTGCAAATTTACGGTAGTATTGTCTTTCAAAGCAAAGAGCAATAAGTTTTCAGTATTTGTGGCATATATGCCAGAATAGTCATAATAGTATCCATTGCTTCCTATAACGCTATTTACAGTCTGACTAATTTCTGCTTTATCGCCCTCTCCAAACCAAGCGAAGAGTACATAATCTTGAAAAACATTTTCTTCTGGTCTTTGTGCTAAACTATCAAGATGTTCAATAGTATAATCCTCCTTATAGTCAAGCATTACCTCAATTGTGCTGTTATCCGACCACTGAACATCGGTATCTGGGATTTGATTGATTGAAAGAGAAACTGTCCAAACATCTGAATCTTCACTGCCAAAAATATTATATACACCGTCATTTTCTTCAAGTAAAACGACTGTCATAGTTATATCAGCCACTCTAGATGAGCGAAGTGTCCAATAACTGTTATTAAGGTCAGGAACTTTGGCATTTGGTCGATAATATCTTATGCCGTCTATTTCTATATAATCAGCTCCACTAACTTGCAAGAAAGCATCTTCTCTGGTAGTTGGGTCACTACCTTGATAGTCAAAGGCGATACCAATATTTCTTAAAAGGCTATAAAGACGATTTTCTGAAGTTGAATATATACTTGCACCTAGATAACTTGCATTTCTATCATACACATAACGATTTGCATACAAGGTAAAGGTTTTATTTGGATACATAGTTAAATTGTGATTTGTTATACTAAAACGACCAATTACCGCCTGCCCTATTTCATTTTGATAAGAAGTAGGTATTACAACCTCGTCATTATCTGGGTTTGTCAGCAAGCTTAACATTTCATTATAAAAATTTTCATCGGTTATAGTGTTTTCTGACTCTGAAAGGATTAGCTCCTCAAAAAGTTCTTGAGAGTATGCATTTTTAGCAACATAACCATTAAGCGATATACTACCTTCGCTATCATTACCAACAGTAAATTTAGAAACATAGCGACTTTCATATTCTACGCTAAGAGCTGAGGATGGTTGATAGTACACATATTTTACTCTTTGCACCTGCACATCAGGATTTTTATCATCGCTATAATTATAATAGCTACTAGCTGGAATAAAGTTTGCTCTTAGGTAAAAACTATCTCCTGCAAGGATTTGTTCTAAAAATTCTCCATTTTCATCTACTGCCTCAAGCTCAATCGAATAAACAGGAACATCAACTGCAATTTGCAAGTAACAAGGATTGATTAAATCATATTCTGATGTTCCAACAAGGTGTGATATGCCACCTACTATCCATTCTTCTTCTATAGCATTACCTTCACTATCAGTAAGATAGTTATCTGTGATAAGCGTAACCTCAAACTCCTGCCCGATAGTTACATATTGAGGTACACGGATATAACCATCATCTATAAAAGAAATGCCATTTATTACATAAGGCTCTGCGTCGTAATTTTCAAAGGAGAGAGTAACTTCATCAGCTGTAACATATTGCGAGGGAGAAGTTATTGTTAAAGAAAAGTTATCAGTAACCTCAAGCTGATTTAAGCTTTCATTATAGAGAGCGTTAAACTCATCATTCCTTGCAAAGTCGATACCTTCTTCTGGGTTGATTTCACTTTCCTCAAAACCGCCTGTAAGATAAACTCCCAGCACTGTAACGCCAGAAATAACGCCAATGCCTAGCACTACCAAAATAATGGTAAGCCACACTGACCATTTTTTTTGAATATGTTCATTTTTGTTTTTGTCTTTTTTAACTTTTTTCATTTAAGACCTCGCAAATTTTACAAATTACAATATTACAAATATATTATAAATTTTTAATAGGAAAAAGGCAAATAATTTTCGCTTTTTGTTGCTTTTTGTAATTTATAATTATTATAAATATAATAACAAAAAATATTAAAACAAAATTTAATTATTTTTTCTTTAAAAAACAAGTACAGTCGACTTAAATATAAAATGTAAATAACAAATTAATTGACTTTTTTTCTGTAATAAGTTATAATAAACCAAATTGATTTTAAGGAGCTTTTATGATACAGGTAAACAACATTTCCCTTGCCTTTGGTGGCAGAGTGCTTTATAAGGATGTAAACTTAAAATTTACAAAAGGTAACTGTTATGGCATAATTGGTGCGAATGGTGCAGGAAAGTCTACTTTTTTAAAGATTTTAACTGGAGAAATTGAGCCAAACACAGGCGATATTTTTATTACTCCAGGCGAGCGAATGAGCGTGCTTGCACAAAATCAAAATGCCTATGATAATGAAACGGTGCTTGACTGTGTGCTTTTAGGACACAAAAAATTGATGGAAGTTCAAAAAGAAAAGGATGCATTATATGCAAAACCAGATTTTTCTGAAGCAGACGGGATTAGGGCTGGCGAGCTTGAAACTATCTTTGCTGAGCTTGGCGGATGGGAAGCTGAGAGTGAGGCTAAAACTTTGTTGCAAAGTTTAGGTATTACCGAAGAATATTTTAATCTACAAATGAGCCAAGTTGACCCAAAGGAAAAAGTTAAGATTTTGCTTGCTCAAGCACTTTTTGGAAATCCTGACATTCTAATTTTAGACGAGCCTACCAACAACCTTGACTTTAAAACAGTTCGCTGGCTTGAAGAATTTTTATTAAACTTTGAAAATTGTGTCATAATCGTCTCTCACAACCGCCACTTTTTAAATAAAGTTTGCACTCATATTTGTGATGTGGATTATGGTAAAATCAATATGTATATCGGAAATTATGATTTTTGGTATGAATCAAGCCAGCTTATACTTAGGCAGATGAAAGACCAAAACAAAAAAGCAGAACAGCGAGCTAAGGAATTAAAAGAATTTATTGCACGCTTTTCGGCAAACGCTTCCAAATCTAAACAAGCAACAAGCAGAAAGCGAGAGCTTGAAAAACTTACCATAGAAGATATAAAACCTTCTTCTAGGAAGTACCCATATATCAACTTTGAATTTACCCAAGAAATTGGCAAGGAGATTTTAAAAGTTGAAGGGCTTAGCAAAGCTGGAATGTTTAAAAAATTAACTTTTAACATTGAAAAAGGGCAAAAAGTCGCTTTTTTTGCAAAAAATAGCCAAATTTTAACCACTTTATTCAATATTATCTTAGGAAAAGAAAAACAAGATAGTGGAAATGTATTTGTTGGAAAGACTATAAAAATAACCAACCTGCCACAGAACAACAATCAATATTTTGAAGGTAATTCAAACTCTATAGTTGACTGGCTACGACAATTTTCAACCGACCAAAATGAAACCTTTATTAGAAGTTGGCTAGGAAGAATGTTATTTACTGGCGAAGAAAATTTAAAGCCCGCAAATGTTTTATCAGGCGGAGAACGTGTGAGGTGTATGCTTGCAAAGATGATGCTTGAGCAAGGCAATCTTTTAATTTTTGACGAACCTACAAACCACCTAGACCTTGAAAGCATTACCGCTTTAAATAAAGGTATGCAAAATTTTAGAGGCAATATACTTTTTGCAACGCATGACCAAGAAATAATAGAAACTGTTGCAAATAGAATTATTGATATAATTGATGAAGAGCATTATAATGATTTTACAGGAAGTTATGAAGAATATTTGGAATATTTAGAAAAAAATAATAAAAAATTGTATAATTATTATAAAATTCATATAAAAT
>CASFPO010000002.1 GCA_949296805.1 uncultured Bacillota bacterium
CGAATTTGTGTGCTAACGCACACTCATCACATAGTATGTATGACCATCAGTCTCACTCAAATGCGACTTCGTCGCGCTTGGTTCGACTTCAGATAATATAAACTATGTGATGTTAAAATTTTACTATCATAAAATTTTAATAAATTCTATCGAATTTGTGCGTTTCACGCACTCTTCACATAATTTGTATAACCATCAGCCTCACTCTTGCAAGCAAGTTCGGCTTCCGATAATATAATTATACTTTTATGTAAAACTATAGTCAAATGTTTTGATAGATTTTTTTACTATAGCACAATAACTTTAGCAAAACATACACAAGTTCAATCAAAGAGCAAAACTTTATTTATCCCAACTCTTTTTGTATAACAATATGTTTTAAGTATATCAATACTTTATCTTGATGCTATCAAATAATCAAGCCTGCTCCACTTGTAAATTTCGCAAATAAAACCCGCTTTTACTTAGAATCAATTTGCCACGAGATAGCATACCTTCCAACAAAAAAGCAAAAACTACTATATATAGTAAGTAGTATGTGCATAATACATACTATTTATTATTTTTAAAAATTTTTTACGCATAGTATAAGCAAATCGTTTGCAAAAAATTAAGCTTTTTGATATAATCAAATTATGAAAAAAATTAATTTTTACGAAAAAAGAGATTTACAGCTACGTTTAAAGATGTCTAAATATACAGAAAGACTCCCCGACTACTGTCTAGACTTTTTTATTGGAATTGAAAATAACACCTCATCACTTACAAGATATAACTATGCAATGGATGTATTTATATTTTATAACTATCTTGCAAATTTTAAATTTCATAAAAAAGAGAGCGAAATCACTTTATCAGACCTTAACAGCTTAAAATCGAGAGATTTTGAACAATATTTATCTTACCTATCGTTCTATGAGTTAGATGGAAAGCATTATAAAAATGATGAAAGAGGTAAAGCACGTAAACTTGCCTCAATTAGAAGTTTTTTTAAATACCTTTTTAATCATGATATGATAAATTCAAATGTTACGAGCAAAATTGAAACCCCTAAATTGCACAACAAAGAAATAATTAGGCTTGAGCAGGATGAAGTTAAAAGATTGATGGAGACCATAGAAAATCCAACCGAGTTTTCTAATCATCAAAAGGAATATAATAAACGCACCTTTGAGCGAGATAATGCAATAGTTACGCTATTTTTAGGCACTGGAATTCGTATCTCTGAACTTGTTGGACTAAATATTGAAAGTTTTGATTTTAGACAAAATGCATTTTTAGTGACTAGAAAAGGCGGAAATCAAACAACACTATATTTTTCTAAAGAAGTTGCAAGAGCATTAAAGGTATGGCTTGAAAAAAGAGCCACCTTAAATTTACCAGAGGATGAAAACGCTATGTTTATTTCCCTGCAAAACAAGCGGATTTCTATAAGAGCGGTTGAAAACTTAGTCAAGAAGTATGCAAAAATCGCCTCCCCTCTCAAAAAGATTTCCCCTCATAAACTTAGAAGTACTTTTGGTACTAACCTATATAAACAAACGAGGGATATATATATTGTTGCAGACGTTTTAGGACATAAAGATGTTAACACTACTCGTAAGCATTATGCGGCAATTAGTGAGGATATGAGAAAAAATGTAGCAGAAAAAATAAAAATTAATGATGAATTGGATGAATAATATTGGCTATTTTGCACATCATAATAGTGTGAAGGAGATATGCTTCACATTTAGTAGAAAGAAGTTGAATAGATTTGTTCAACTTCTTTTTATTTTGCAAAGCAAAAGAGCCAAACAATTACATTGGCTCTTTTTAACTAACTGATTATAACATTTAAAAATCATTTTAATTATACTTCTTATTAATCGTCAAACTGCTCAAGCATCCAATCACTATATACTGCATAGCCTTTAGTCGAATCAGACAAAAACACATGCGTTACCGCCCCTACCAATTTGCCATTTTGTAAAATGGGAGAACCGCTCATCCCTTGCACTATTCCTCCTGTTAGATTTAACAATCTTTCGTCAGTCACTCTAAAAACCATACTTTTATCACTAGATTTAGTTTGGTAGCTCGCTTTTATTATTTCTATCTCATATTCTTCTTGAATTCCGCTTACACTTGACACTAATGTAGCCTTACCCGGCCTTACGCTTAGCCTACCTCCAATATCTACACATCGATTGGTATCAAAAAGCCCATCACTTTCTGTAATGTTGCCAAAAATACCATATGGCGTATTTTTTTCTATCGTTCCTTTGGAGTTTTTTTGCACAAACACCCCCCTTAACTCTCCAGGATTATTTTTTTGCCCTTTATGAATTCCAATAAGGTTGCAATCATAGATATTTCCAGATGTTATAGGCACAATTGTATTGCTGTTACTATTTGTAATGGGATGACCTAAAGCTCCATAATCGCCATTTTTCTTAACAAAGGTCAAAGTGCCAATACCAGAAAGTTCGTTTCTTGCCCAGACACCCAGTTTATATTTATTGGTCTTATCTTTTAATAGATTTACATTGACTACTTTGCTTTTATTATCTCTTATAATTTCCACTTCTGCCGTATCTACATAATTAAAATTTAAAGCAGTTTCTATATCATCCACACTCTTTATTTCTACATCATTAACTTTTTTTATAATGTCTCCACTTTGAAGACTTGCGTTTTTTATAATTTCATTATCGCCCGTATTTACAATAATATCACTAATAACAACAGCACCGTCAGTATTAACTGACAGTCCTAGAGGAGAACCTCCAACATAGACTTCCTCTTCTGGTAAAATCTTAACTCCCAACTTTCTAATAGGAATAAATCCAAACAGCTTAAATATAACAGTGCCATCTTGCTTAAAATTATTACTGGTCTCTAGCTCATCCGTTTGTAAAGACAATGAAATAAACTTTCCAAAATTACCTTCCTTATTGGCTCTTTCTATCTCTTGATAGTCGGTATAGAAGTTATTGTCTAATTGATAAATTCTTAAAATATTAATATTAAATATAAACAAATTTATAAGCGCAATCAATACTACAAAAAATATAAGCTTTTTATTTTTCTGCATATTTCCTCCTAAGATAAAAAATAGACTAATTTTTAATTAGTCTATTCATTTATGATATTTTTATACTATTTCTTTCCAGCATTAAATCTCATCTCTTTTGCATGCTGGATTGCTATATCACTAACCTTATCGCCTCCTATCATCTTGGCAATACCATAAATTATCTCCTGCCCCTCTAACTGTTTTACACACGTTATGGTTGTATTATTACTCTCTTGTTTGCTAACATTATAAAAACTATCTCCATAGCATGCTACCTGTGATAGATGTGTGATGCAAAGTACTTGCGAGTGGCTTGCAAGTTGGCTTAATTTTTGACCTACAATATTTCCAGTCTCTCCACTTATACCAGCGTCTATTTCATCAAAAATTAGTGTTTGAGGCGTACTTGTTTCAGCAAAAATACTTTTTACTGCAAGCATAAATCTGCTAAGTTCTCCACCAGACGCAGTTTTGGAAAGCGCCTTTAACTCTTGCCCTTTATTAGCAGAAAATATAAATTCCACCAAATCTTGTCCGTCTTGTGAAATTTCTTCCGTTTTATCAAACTTGATATCAAACAAAGCAGATTTCATTCCAAGTTCTCTAAGCTCTTTTGTGATTGCAGTAGTTATTTCATTTGCCACTTCTTTACGAGCAGTTGTTAAATTATTTGCAAGTTCCTTTAGCTTTTCAAGTATCAACTGTTTTTCTTTTTCAAGTTTATCAAGAATAATTTCGCTATTTTCTAGCTCTTCATATCGTGTAACAGCATCAGCTAGATACTCCAAAACCTTTTCTACACTGCCACCATATTTTTTCATTAAAGACTTTAATAAATCATACCTTCTATCAAGCTTCTCGTATTCAAGTGAATCAAAGTCAGCTTCCGATTTTAAATTAGCCAGCGTTTGACAGATATCCTCAATTTCATATCTAGCACTATCAAGCCTTTGTTTACACTCCTCAATAGTACCAATATCAGTTAAAGAAGATAAATAACTAGAAGCCTGTTGCAAATTATTTACGCACGCATCACTATTTTCTGTCAATAACTCTTCGCACAAAGATACTGTTTGGTAAATTTTCTCAGCGTTATTTAAAAACTTTAGTCGGTCAGAAACCTCTTCATCTTCGCCGACAACTAGATTAGCGTCCTTGATTTCATTAATTTGATATTCAAGAAGGGCTTTAGTTCGCTCCCGCTCAAAAGCATTTCCACCCAAAGCTTTAATTTTATTTTCAATCTCTTTATAAGCGAAATATTTTTCCCTTAAGCTATCCTTTATAGCCTTTATTTTATTTCCGCCATATTTATCCAGCATAATAATATGATTTTTAACTTTAAGCAAATCTATACTTTCATGCTGGCTATAGCTATTTACTAAAATTTCTCCTACTTCCTTTAGCACACTTTGAGAAGTTGGCAAACCATTTATTCTAATAATAGACTTGCCATCAATCAAATATGTACGAGATATAGCAATTTCAGTTTCGTCAATTCCAAGAGCTTGAAGCTGTTGTAAGGCATTATTATGGATATCTGTAAACAAAGCATCAACACGCATAGCAGTCTCTCCACTTCTAAGAAGTGTTTTATCTAGTTTATAGCCCAGAACAAAATTTAGTGCATCAAAAATAATACTTTTCCCTGCACCAGTTTCGCCCAAAAGTATATTCAACCCTTCTTTAAAATCTATATTGATAGAAGAAATTAATGCAACATTTTTTATTGATAACGATTGAAGCATATCAAATCCTTTTAATTTAACATATCATTTAATGTAACAACTGCTTGGCTTGCCAATGTGGTAGTAGGGAAAATAAGCATTACGGTGTCATCTCCGTTAACAGCTCCCATCAATTCAGTAATATTTAATTTGTCTACAAAACTTGATAGCCCAGAGCCCAAACCTTTCATAGTTTTGATAACGACAAGATTCATTGCAACTTTAACAGATATAACAGATTCTTTAAAAATGGTTATGTATTTGTTTGATATAACTTGTTCATCAGAGCCAACAAAACAATATTTATACTTGCCAGTACTTGATAATATTTTAGTAAGCCCAAGCTCCTTTATATCTCTTGAAATAGTTGCTTGAGTAATATCAAAGTTTGCATTTCTAAGCTCTCTTGCAAGTTCATCTTGAGTCTCAATCTCTTTAATTGATATCAATTCCAATATTTTGGATTGTCTTGCACTTCTTGCCATTATTTTCTCCTTAACGGCTGTAGCCCTTTATTTATAAGGTCTACAGCAATTTTGAATATTTATAAATTTATAGATATTCACTCATTTTTGATTATTATACATCATTTTTTATAATTATGCAAGCGATTTTTGTATATTTATGCACTCATTTTTAATATATATTGCATAAAATGAATGATTATAAGTAGTCCATTTATAAAAATTCTTGCTTATGCATAATATGGTTGCATAAGCCCAAAACTTACACTATTATCAAGTTGTCAAAATGTTGATAAGACAAAGCAATAAAATTGCCATAAAAAAAAAGAAGGATACTCTCCTTCTTTAACTTTAACTATAAAAATTAATTTTTATTTATGAGAACAACCTCTTCGGTAGTTATACACTCATCTACTAGAGAATTGATATTAAGATAGGACTCTTCACTCTCTGCCTGTCTTATGGTTGGTTTAATGACTGGGTTTTTAGGTAAAAATACAGTACAACAATCTTCAAAAGGCAGTATAGATGTTTCATAGGTATTGATATTTTTTGATATAGCTATTATCTCCTCTTTATCCATAGCAATGCAAGGTCTAAAGATAGGCAAGTTATCCACCACACTGCCAGTGACCGTCATACTTTGCATTGTTTGGCTTGCCACCTGCCCAAGACTTTCTCCAGTAATAATTGCACCCAAATTATTGGCAATGCAGATTTTCTCGGCTACCCTCATCATAATTCTTCTCATAATAGTGATCATATACTCACTCTTGCATCGTTTATGAATTTCCTCTTGAACTTTAGTAAAGGACACTATGTGTAACTTTATCTCTCCCACATAATTGCAAAGTAGCTGTGCTAGCTTTATTACCTTATCTTTTGCCTGAGTTGAAGTGTATGGATAACTATGAAAATGCAGTGCCTCTAACCTCATCCCCCTTTTTGCCATCAAATATCCTGCTACTGGGCTATCTATCCCTCCCGACAAAAGTAGCAAGCCATTTCCAGCCGTACCAAGAGGAAGCCCGCCTTGACATTTTATGACCTCATCAAAAATATATGCTTTATGGTTAAGTCTAATGTCAACATAAATTTCTTTTTGAGGATTATATAAATCTACGCTACTCCCTACATTCTGATTAAGCAAAAGTTCGCCAAGGCCTCTTGCAAGCTCCATTGACGAGAGAGGAAAAGTCTTATCAGCCCTTTTAACAAACACCTTAAAACTTTGTCTTCCTATCTTTATTTGCGAAACGACCTCTTTTATTTTATCAAGCTGAGCATCGACCTCTATTGCTGGAGACAAACTATAAAGCCCAAACACTTTTTTTAATTTTTCTATTATTTCATCTTGTCTGTTTTCGTCATAATTTGATATTACATACCTGCCAAAAGTTTTTGAAAAGGTAAATTGCTCATCTTTTAGCATAGTTTTTATATTTTGGATTAAAGTATTTTCAAATACATTTCTATTATTGCCTTTTAAATACAATTCGCCAAATCTTAGTAACAAAACTTTCATTTTACGTTCTCCCATATTCTGTTATATACCTCTACAAGCTTTTTCCCTGCGTCTTTTACTTCTTCTACCTTTAAATCCCCTATAAAAGAAATTCTTATATGCGATTTTATTTGGTTTATATCATAACCCATACTATTTAGCACGCGATTTCCTGCTTTTTTGGTAGAACAAGCACTGCCAATGCCAACCAATATACCCTCATCTTGCAAAGCTCTCATAATCGTCTCTCCATTCACGCCTTGTAAATTAAGTCCAAGGATATACGGACTTTCTCCCTCAAGAATTGTTATTTTTAAATCTTTAGAAACTTCTTTAACAAATTCTTCTTTTAATTTTTCTACCTTAATATAATTTGCTTGCGTGTCATAATTGTCAATAGCATAACCCATCGCCATTATACCGCCTACATTTTCTGTGCCAGAGCGATACCCACCTTCTTGCCCGCCTCCAAAAGTTATATTTTTTAGTGAGGAGGTATTTTTCACATACAAAGCTCCAACTCCTTTTGGCCCACAGAATTTATGAGCAGAGATTGTATAAAGGTCAACATTATATTCAGATAGATTATACTCAAGCTTACAAAAAGCCTGCACTCCATCTACGTGAAAAAGTGCTTTTGGGCATTTTTGTTGTCTTATTTCATCAATCAGTTTAAGGTTATTTATTGCACCAGTTTCATTGCTAACGTGCATAGTAGAAATAAGGCGTGTTCTTTCATTAAGGCAATTAAGTAATTGGTCATAATCTACTTGCCCATCTTTACGCAAACCAATAAAGTGAACTATATAGCCTTGGCTTTCCAGCTCTTTTGCCACATTATAAACACTTGGATGCTCGCCTTCAGAGAATACATATTCCCACTTACCATTTCTTTTACTTCCAAAGATGGCGATATTGTTGCTTTCTGTCGCTCCACTAGTGAAAATTACACTACCTTTTACACCTAATTTTTTTAGTATTTTTTCTCTAGCCTCATCTATATCTTTGCTAACTTTAATAGCCTCGTCATAGCCAGCTGAAGGATTAAAAAAAGTTTGGCAGGCGTATTTTTCATATACAGCTACCGCACCTTTAAACATTTTTGTTGTCGCAGCATTGTCAAGATAGATCATCTAAGCACTGCTCCGAATTTATAACTTAATGTTTTTAATATCTTTGAAATAACCTTGTTAACCTCTTCGTCTGTAAGTGTTTTTTCCATACTTGAAAGCTTGATATTAAAGGCAACACTTTTTTTCTGGCTGGCTTGCAATTCTTTACTTCTATAAATATCAAACAACTTAAGCTTATAATAAAGTTTACCACACGATGCTTTAATACAATCTAGCAATTCTTGGATGGTAATTTTTTCGTCAACTATAATCGCTAAATCTCGCTCGACTATAGGGTACTTTGAAATATTTTTAGCCTCAATCTTTTTAACTGGCAGTTTTGACAAATAATCATTATTGATTTCAGCATAAATTGTTGCTAAATGGATACCATAATTCTTGGCAACTGTTGGATGAATTTGTCCAAAGGAGCCAATTACCTTACCTTCCGCTATAATATCAGCAGAAATTCCTGGATGCAAAAACGGTTGAGTTGACCTTGCTAGCTCATATTTTATTGAGGTTTGACTTAAAATTCCTTCAACTATAGCTTTCATATAGAAAAAGTTTTCATTATTTTTGCACTCGTCATTGCATATTGCAATAGCAAGCATATTCTGCTCATCTGCAAGTTTTTCAAGAGGCAGAGTATCTGTTAAATAAACCCTACCGCACTCAAAAATTTTAAGCTTTTTATTGCCTACACTTTGATTATATGCAATATTTGCAAGCAAAGAATGTGCCATACAAGTCCTCATACACGAAATATCCTCGCTGATAGGATTTGCAATTTTGATAAGATTTTTTCTTATATCAGTCAGCAACAACTTTTCTGCCATGTCGCTAGGAACAAGCGTGTATGAAATATTCTCATAAAATCCATTATTTACAAGCAAACCTCGTTGTTTTCTTTCTAGCAAAAGCCTTGGATGATGTTGCCCTTCTGTTACCACAGAGTTTTTAAATAGGTCATAATTGATATTGTCATACACATCATAGCCATACAACCTAATAATTTCTTCTGCAATGTCATAATCGTTTTCTATGTCTTCTCGATATGGCGGAACTATACAAGTAAGCTTATCCCCTTGCAAAGTTGATTTTATACCTAAGTTATTTAAAATATTAAGCATATCTTTAGTAGGAATAACCACCCCTAAAATATCATTAATAAGCTTTACAGAAACCGTTATAGTTCGCTCCTCGTTCTTCTCTGAAGCAATATCAATCATACCACGCACAACTTTTCCACATTTAAGTTTTGATACAAGATGAAGTGCCCTTTTCATACCTAATTGTGCATTCGCCACATTGACACCCTTTGAATAACGTGCCGAAGAGTCAGTTCTAACGCCTATCTTTCTACTAGTAATTCTTATTGATTTTAAATCAAATATAGCACTCTCTAGTATACATTTTTTTGTGTTATTATTTATGCAAGAATTTGTTCCGCCTATTATACCTGCGATTACCATAGGCTTTTGGCTATCTGCAATAACCATAACGCTGTCGTCGAGATTATAGGTATTGTGGTTAAGCACAGTGATAGATTCTCCTATCTTTGCTTGTCTAACCTTTATTAGTTGCCCGCCAATCAATTCTTGGTCAAAGGCGTGGAGTGGCTGACCAATCTCAACAAGTACAAAATTTGTAATATCTACCATTGTATTTATCGTCTTTATCCCTACCGCATTTAGCCTTGCTCTCATCCAAAGCGGAGACCTTTCAATCTTAACATCAGTTATAGCACTTGCCATATAGCGTTTGCAGTTGCTGGTGTCAACTTTAACATTGACATAATCTCTAACCGTATCTTTAGCATAAACGTCAATATCATAACTTAGGTTTATTTTCTTCATCTCAATACCATAAAGAGCAGAAACCTCTCTAGCAATACCGATAACGCTCATACAATCGGCTCTGTTTGGAGTTATATTGATATCAAAAATAACATCGTCAAGCATTAATGCTTTATCAATTGGCATGCCAACTTGCAGTGACTGAGGCAAAATCAAAATACCGTCAACGCCAGCACCTTCAAAATAATCTTCGTCAATTCCAAGTTCTTGTCCCGAGCAGAACATCCCGCACGAATCTACACCTCTAAGTTTAGAAGCTTGTATTTTAACACCATTTGCAAGATCTGCACCAGGTAGGCTTACTGGCACAATAGCTCCTTCAAAAACATTTGTAGCGCCAGTTACAATTTGAGTGATAGAGCCACCAATATCCGTTTGACAAACAACAAGTTTGTCAGCTTGCGGATGTTTTTCAATTTTTAAGATTTTTCCAACTACAACATGATGCAAATGCTTGTTTTGATAGATAATTTCTTCAACTTCCATACCAGCAGAGGTAAGTTTTTCAGCAAGCTGTTCTGGAGTAGCAGAAAAATTTACAAATTCTTTTAACCAATTATAAGTAACTTTCATTTTTATCTCCCCTATTTCATCTGTTCAAGAAATCTTATGTCGTTTCTGTAAAGATTTTTAATATTGCTGATGCTATTTAAAATCATAGCTGTTCTGTCAAGCCCAAAGCCAAAAGCAAAACCACGATATTTTTTACTATCAATCCCTGATATTTCAAGTACCTTTGGATTTACCACTCCTGCACCTAAAAGCTCAAGCATCCCACTACCTTTACATAGGTTGCACCCTTGTCCGTGACAATTTGGACAAGAAACATCCACTTCAATACTTGGCTCAGTAAACGGGAAGAAAGAAGGTCTAAACCGAATTTTTGTATCTTCTCCATAAAGCCTCTTCATAAGTATTGTCAGCATCGCTTTTAAATCAGCCATAGAAATATTTTCATCTACCACAAGCCCTTCTAGTTGATGGAAGATTGGACTATGAGTCGCATCACTATCATTTCTATAAGTTTTTCCAGGACATATAATTTTAAAAGGCGGTTTGCGTGTTTCCATCTCTCTAGCTTGCACTGCTGAAGTTTGCGACCGCAAAAGTATATCCTCAGAAATAAAGAAAGTATCTTGCATATCTCTTGAAGGATGATTTTTAGGTATATTCATAGCTTCAAAGTTATAATAATCGCTTTCAATCTCTGGTCCTTCAACCACAGTAAAGCCCATATTCACGCAGATATCAGCAAGCCTGTCTATAACATCTGCAATAGGATGATATGCACCAAGTTCGACCTTGATAGAAGGCTCTGTTATATCAATTTTCTCTTCTTGTAGTTTGCGTTCAAGCTCTTCATTTTCAAGCTTGTTTTCTTTTTCCTTTAATAACTCCTCTATCTCAGAGCGAAGAACATTTATAGCCGAGCCAAGCTTTGGTCTATCTTCAACAGGGACATCTCGCATATTTTTTGATAAAGCACTTATCAAACCAGTTTTTCCAAAAGCTTTTACCCTAGCCTCGCCAAGCTCCTTTAAATTTAAAGCTTGATTAATGCAATTCGTCAATTCATCCTTAATTCGTTTAAGTTCTTCATTCATCTTTTATTCTCCTTAAAAAAATACCTTCTTTGTCTATTAGGACGAAAGAAGGCTCTTCGTGGTACCACCTAAATTTAATTTGAAAAGAATTTATATAAGTTATTTTTTAAAAACTATAATCTTTCAAATCCTTTATTTATCTTTAACGCAGATATACGACAAAAACTACACATTTGATAAAATCAAACTTCATCTTTGTTGCTAGAAAGTGAATTCACAAGCTCTATTATACCAATCTTTCAGCATACGATCGGCTCTCTGAAATAAATCAAACTTGCTACTAGTCTTTCATCCTCGCATTTTACAAAGTAAGTATATCATTATTATTTTTATCAAGTCAAGTTTTTACAAAAAATTTATAAAATTCTTTACAATTTTTATTTGATTAAATATAATTTACTTAAGAGGTTTTAATGGCATTTCAAAGTTATCACATTAATAAAGCTTATCAAAATGTATATTACTTTTTAAAAGATAGGCAATTTTCAGAGAATTTTATTTCCAATCTTAGAAAAAAGATGGGTAACATTAAGGTTAACGGAGTAACTGTAACCATCAGACATCCATTAAAAGCCAATGATATACTTGAAATAAATAATAGTCCAAACCCCGCAACTAGTATTATGCATTGCATAATACCACTAGATATTGTATATGAAGATGAATATTATCTACTTGTCAACAAACCATCAGGGCTTGCTTGCATGCCTAGTAAATCTCATTACACCAAAAACCTTGCGGGAGCAATTTGTTATTATTTATCAAAAAGTACGCCCAACTTCACTCTAAGGATTGTAAATAGGTTAGATAAGGACACTTCTGGCATCATAATTGTTGCTAAAGATAGTATATCACAAAAGGAAATCACAAATATAGATAAGGTATACTATGCCATATGCAAGGGAAAAATTGATAAAGCTTTAACAGTAGACGCTAAAATACAAACAATAGTAAATAATGGCATTAATCAAAACAAAAGAATTGTCTCTCCCGATGGAAAAGAAGCGGTCACTCATGTATATCCGATAAAATATAATGACAAGTATAGCTTGATTAAACTAAAATTAGAAAGTGGAAGAACCCATCAAATCAGAGTTCATCTTTCAAGTATAAACCACCCACTCTTAGGAGATAGCCTTTATGGGCAAACAACAGATTTAATAACTCACACTGCCCTAATATGCAATGAAGTAGCTTTTTATCATCCTTTTTTAAAGAAAACACTAAATTTTAAAGTACCATTTCCGCCTGAGTTTGAACAATTAATCAAAAAATTATTTTAAAGAAATAAATAAAAAATAAATTATCTCAAATTATACAACTTTTTTTGTAAAATACTTGACATTTTGTACTACTATTTATATAATAATAGAGTACACTGTGATGCGGGCGTGGCGGAATGGCAGACGCGCTTGTTTAAGGGGCAAGTTCGAAAGAGTGTGGGTTCGACTCCCACCGCCCGCACCAAAGAAAAGCCCAGGGGCTTGGCGTTTAGTCAAACCTCTGGGCATTTTTATTTATAAACTTTATCTTATTTTTTTGCAAACTTTAACTTTTTATATTTAAACTATGATTTATTTCTATTTATAAACTTTTTTATAAATAATTTTATCTTTAAAATATTTAATTTGAGCTATTAAACTCATCTATGCCTTTTTCAAACTGCTTTTTAGACTCAGGATCCAACTTAAAAAGCAAGCCAAATAATTGCCCCACGTGAAGTTTTTCTTCTTCCACTATATCTCTTAAGGTTTCTTTGGCTTTTTCATCGTTAGTTTGAGCAATATGATTCTCATATTGAATTATAGCATCAAGCTCCCCTATGATATCTTCTCTTGTATTTTGTGCAGTGACAAAGTTATCACTTCTATTGTTATTGTCAAGTATATTAAAAAATCTTCGCATAAAACCTCCTAAGGATTTGTATGCTTACCTCTTTTTGAATGTGCAAATAAAAAAGTATATCGTACCAATCAATCACTATTATGCAATCATTATTTATTCATAACTAACAGTCTTTAAATACACTACGAATAGAAAAAATCTAACTATACTTAAGTTAGATTTTTTATTTTTTACATACCGCCTGTAGTTAATGTTCTAACACACTGCTCTATTGTCAGCTCTTTTGATTATTTCAGGTTGAGCATTTTCAAATTCTATAAAGCTAGAGGTTACAACAATTTTTTCTATATCTTTATAACTTGGAGCTTCATACATCAGCTTATTCATTTTACCTTCGATGACCGTTCTAAGTCCCCTTGCTCCTGTTTTTAGCTCCATTGCCTTTTTTGCAATTGCGTGGATGGCATCTTCAGTAAAATCGATATTAATACCATCAATTTTAAACATAAGAGTATATTGTTTTATTATAGAATTTTTCGGTTCAGTCAATATTTTTATAAGTGCATTTTCGTCAAGCTCATCAAGTCCAACGACAACAGGAAGTCTACCGACAAATTCAGGTATTAAACCAAACTTAATTAAATCATTTGGTTGAATATCTTTGATAAAATTAATCTTTTCTTTTTCTTCTTGAGACTCTATCTTTGCATTAAAACCTAGCGTTGTGTCATTTTTTCTAGCTTCTATAATCTTATCTAGTCCTACAAATGCTCCCCCGCAAATAAATAGTATATTTGTGGTGTCTATCTGCAACATTTCTTGATGAGGATGTTTTCTACCGCCTTGAGGTGGTACAGAAGCTACCGTACTTTCCAAAATTTTTAAAAGTGCTTGTTGTACGCCCTCGCCTGCAACGTCTCTTGTAATAGATACATTTTGAGTTTTTCGTGCAATCTTATCAATCTCGTCAATATAGATTATGCCTCTTTGAGCTTTTTCAATGTCATAGTCAGCGTTTTGGATAAGTTTAAGCAAAATATTTTCTACATCGTCTCCAACATACCCAGCTTCAGTCAAGGTTGTAGCGTCAGCCGAAGCAAAAGGCACTTTTAGGATTTTAGCAAGGGTTTTAGCAAGCAAGGTTTTTCCTGAACCAGTTGGCCCTACCATAAGAATATTACTTTTTTCAAGCTCAACATCATTAGTATCATTCTCTGTTTTGGTTAAGTTATAATTTAGTCTTTTATAATGATTATACACTGCAACTGCAAGAACTTTTTTTACTTCGTCTTGACCAACGATATACTCGTCAAGCTTTTCTTTAATTTCACTTGGCGATGGCAAATCTATCTTTTCAAAAGTAGATTTTTTTGTTATATCTGTAATGATATCCTTACAAATCTCTATACATTCATCACAAATAAATGCATCTCCATTAGGACTGGCTACCAACTTCTTTGCATCTTTTTGATTTTTCCCACAGAAACTACATTTACATTCTATTTCTGACATTAAGCCTCCTTATTTTGCTTTTTTCTAGATACGAAGATCTCATCTATAATTCCGTAATCTTTAGCCTCCTGTGCTGTCATGTAATTATCTCTATCAGTATCTTTTTCAACTATCTCAAGTGGCTTGCCTGTATTTTCACTAAGCATTTTATTCATTCTTTCTTTGATATATTGAATATGATTAGCTTGAATTTGTATATCACTAACTTGACCTTGCGCTCCACCGAGTGGTTGGTGTATCATTATTTCACTATTTGGAAGAGCAAAGCGTTTACCTTTTGTTCCTCCTGCCAGCAAAAATGCACCCATTGAGGCAGCTCTGCCAACGCAAATTGTAGAAACATCGCACTTAATATACTTCATAGTATCATATATGGCAAGCCCTGCAGAAACACTGCCCCCGGGACTATTTATATATATGAAAATATCTTTATTAGGGTTTTTGCCTTCAAGATAAATAAGTTGAGCAACTACAATATTGGCTACGTTGTCATCAATTTCTCCATTTAAGAATATAATTCTATCTTCAAGTAATCTTGAGTAGATATCATAAGATCGTTCGCTGTTTCCAGTTTGGTCAACAACCATAGGAATTAACATAATTATCCTCCCTAAAATTTATATAAATTATACATTTTTAGATTTGATTAAATCTAAAACTTTTGTCATAATTACGCTGTTTTCAAAATAAGCATAGTCATTTGGCGACATAGCCTTTTTAAAATCCTCTAATGACATTTGATATTTTGTGGCATAATCTTCAATGCTTTTATCTAATTCTTCATGATTTACTGAGATATTATTCTCTTTAATTAATTTTTGTAGGACAAGTCTAGTCTGAATGTTTTTGCTTGCATCTTCTGCTTTTTCTTCTTTAAATTGGTCAAGAGTCTTGCCCACATAGTCAAGATATGCCTGCAAATTCATCCCTTGATGAGAAAGTCTATGTTCAAAATCCTCTACAATGTGATGTACTTCGTGCTCTATCATAGATTGTGGCACTTCAATATTGCTCTTGCTTGCAATTTCATCAAGTAGAGCAACTTCATAGTCACGTTCTGCACGTTCATCGGCAAACTTTATAAGATTTTCTTTAACAGACTTTTTATACTCTTCTAAATTTTCAAACTCAGTGGTGTCAGAAATATATTTATCATCAACTGTAGGCAGTTCTTTCTTTTCCACCTTGTTAAGTTTTACCTTAAATACAGCTGGTTTGCCTTTTAAGTTTTCTGCGTGGTAATTTTCTGGGAATTTTACGTTGATATCACGCTCTTCCCCTTTTTTCATACCAACAATCTGGTCTTCAAAGCCTTCAATAAAAGTGTGTGAGCCAATTTCTAATCTATAATCTTTTGCCTCTCCACCATCAAAAGCTTCGCCATCGACATAGCCCTTAAAATCAATTATAGCAAAGTCGCCATTTTCAACTTGTTTATCAGTTTCTACATATCTAGCGTGAGCTTGTCTTTCTCTCTCGATTTCTTCTTCTACTTCTTGATCAGAAACTTTAACCTCAGCTTTTTTCACATTCAATCCGCTTAAAGATGGAAGTTTAAATTCAGGCATAAGGTCAAACTTTAATGTAACTTCCAAGCCCTTATCTGCAGTAAAAGTGTTATTTTCTACATGAGGCTGTTCAACTGGTATAATATCAGTATTTTCTGTAAGAAATCTTTGATATTCACTTGACACACTGCTATCAAAAGCATCATCAAAGAATATAGTATCGCCATAAGTTTGTTCTATAACTTTTTTTGGTGCTTTACCCTTTCTAAAGCCTTGAATATTAAATTTACCCTTATTTTCTTCATAAGCCTTATCTAAAGCCTTTTCCCATTCTTCACTTGAGATGGTAATAGTTAAAATACCTTGTTTATCTTTTTTTTCGAATTTGTACATAATAACTCCTTTATTTATAGTTTAAAACTAACTTTTTTCTTTTCGACCGCCTTTTTGTATAATAACACATTATATTAATAAATGCAAATAAAAATTAATTAATTGCACTATTAAAAAATAAGAATTATAGCGAATTAAACCCTTATCATTCCCACAATACAGACAACCATAATTGATAAAGCCACTAAAATTTTTGAAATGTCAATCAATTTATCTCTAATTAAAGACTTTTTAAATTGTTTTTTGTAGTATTCTATATTGTCGTTGACATACTGCGTAGTTACACTGGTAGAGTTTATTATATTTACACAATATATTTTAAACTCTTCATCAAAAGACAAATGATAATCAAAATAATATTGCCTGCAAAATATTACTATCCAGTAAATACACAATATAATCAAACAACTTAGCGCAAAATAGACTAAACCTCCCCAATACATTTGAAGAGAGGCAAACAATACTGTCAAGCTTAGTAATATTATTGTTACTAAAAAATTTTTCATATGTTAATAGTCAGTATGAAAAGAACCACAATTGTAACGACAAAAATTACATACAAGACTATCCAAGTAATAGACTTTTTATGAGCCCTTACCCAAGAAAAAGCTAATATTATACATAAAATGTAAGCAATAACTTGACCTACTGCACTAAAAGAATTGGATAGACTGCTATTATTTTCAAACACAAGAGTAAGTAGCAGAGAAATGGCAATGCAACCAATACCTACAAAGGCAACAAGTGACAAAATCATATTAAAGGTAAAATGATTACTTTTATTTTTGTCTTTTTTTACCGAGTTGTTAACTACTTCATCTTTAGTAATTTCTGTTTCGTTAAAATCTTTCATACAGCTCCTTATTGTCTTGATATATAATATGCTAAGTCTACTGTTTTATTTGAATAACCCCACTCATTATCATACCAAGAAACAAGTTTGACAAAGGTTGGGCTTATCATAATGCCAGCTTTTACATCAAAGATAGAAGTTCTTTCATCGCCTATAAAATCTGATGAGACAACATCTTCATCAGTCCAGCCTAATATGTTTTTCATTTCTCCTTTAGAAGCTTTTTTAATAGCAGAAACTATTTCTTCATAGGTTGTCGGCTTTGAAAGCCTTGCTGTAAGGTCTACTACAGAAACATTGATAGTAGGGACTCTAAAACTCATCCCAGTAAGTTTGCCTTTTAAAGCTGGTATAACCTCTCCTACCGCTTTGGCAGCTCCAGTAGAGGATGGAATTATGTTATAAGAGGCAGCTCTCCCTCCTCTCCAATCTTTTTTTGAAGGCCCATCAACAGTAAGTTGGGTTGCAGTAACAGAATGTATGGTAGACATAAGCCCCTCTTCTATACCAAAATTATCATTTATAACTTTAACAAGCGGAGCTAGACAATTTGTCGTACATGACGCATTTGAAACAACAAGCATATCCTTTTTATATTCTTTATGATTTACCCCCATTACAAACATTGGCATATTTTTGCCAGGAGCTGATACAATAACCTTTTTAGCCCCTGCTTCTATATGTTTTACTGCATCTTCGTATTTAGTAAATTTGCCTGTAGCCTCAATCACAACATCCACATTATGCTTTTTCCATGGTATTGCACTTGGCTCTTTTTCTCCATAAAAAGTAATAGGATTTTTATTGACTATAAGTTTGCCATCTTTGATATCACAACTGCCATTAAATTTTCCGTGTATAGTATCGTGAGTGAGCATATACTTACCATATTCTACGTCAATAAAAGGGTCATTGACTGCTACCACTTCTATATCCTTTCTGTTTGCACAAACTCGCAAAACTAGTCGACCTATTCTTCCAAAACCATTAATTGCAATCCTTACCTTATTCATCATCTTCCTCCTTTTCAAAAACAGCTTGGTCTTGCTTGCTTGATAGCTTGTCATCTTTTTCAACCGCAAAGCCGAATTGCCTTTTACCCACCAAACAATTAAAAATTGTAATAATCGTTAAAACAAAAGCAATAGCCAAAGAAATGAAATCTAGACAAAAAAGTAATAGCCCTACTATAAGATTTACTCTTGCAAATAAACATACCACTGTTGTAATAGTTACAGCAATAGCTAGAGCTATTACAGCAATTATGATATTTCTGATATTGACGTTTTTGTCAATATCAGTTTTAACTAAATCGCCTTCTACTTTAACTGTACCCTGTTCAATGCCTTTCCACCTATCAACTCTACTATTGTAGCTTAAGTTTGTTGAACCTAACACCACTGAGGATATATCTTCATCAAAATAAATAACAGATGTATCCCCTTTGTAAAGCCTTACTCCCAAAAAAGTTTTTAAAATTTTTTGCCAAATTTTAAATAACGATTTTTTAAAATTACTTAAGCTTCTTCTGCAAGTTACTATATTTTTTGGGTTATTAATAAAATTATTAAATTCATTTTCGCTGATAGGCCTTCTCATAATCAAGATAGAACCTTGAGTAACATATTTTTGAAGTGAATTGATAATTTCCTCTCTTTTAGAGCCTTCTTGAAATTCAATTATATGGATATTTTCGCTTTCGCTAAGTTGTAAATTTTGTTTTTGGTTAGCAACCACACCTATTAAAATATTGACCTGAGAATAACTGCTTATACTTGTTAAAATTTTATCAAACCCCTTTGCGTTATTAATAATAGGAACTAAAACATTAACCATTAAAGCCACCTCAATATTTTTTAATACGCCTAGCGTGCCTACCGCCTTCAAAATCGGTAGTTAAAAATACTTTGATTATCTTGATCGCTTTCTTGGCTGAGGTATATCTTCCAGAAAGGCAAAGAACATTTGCATCATTATGTCTTCTTGCTAAAGAAGCGAAAGTTTCATTCATACATAAAGCAGCTCTAATTTTAGGATTTCTATTAGCAACAATACTCATACCAATTCCAGAGCCACAGATGTATATCCCTACATTTCGAGGGTCCTCGGCTACTTTAAGGTTTGCCGCCTTGGCAAAGTCTGGATAATCATCAGGCTGTTCTCTTGAATAACATCCAACATCTATTACAATAATATTTTCGCTATTAAAAAACTTTTTAATCTCCTCTTTAAGTAAATATCCAGCGTGATCACTTGCTAAAATTATCATACAGTTCAATCTCCAATTATAATATTTCTATAATTTTGTTTATACCTAAAATTATATCCTTTGCGCATTGCTTATAAACCTCAAGGTTTTGCCCGTAAGGGTCAGCAATATCGTGTCCAATTAGCTGTTTATAAGATATAACATTTTTGGCTTTTAAACAATCTTTTTGCACCTGTGTCATTGTAATATAAAAAGTATTATTATCAACTTTTTTTAACTTAACAGATTTGCGATTAGACGCAATACAACCAAAAATCTTTAAAGTTTGTTTTGCATTAAAAGTTATATTTTCTCCGTTGGCGTTTAGCCCACGAGAGAAGACTTTTATGTTATCAAGCTTTCGGTCCTTTAAGATTTTTTTCATAAGTCTTTCCGCCATGATAGACCGACAAGTATTGCCGGTACATACAAAACAGATTTTTGTCATAATGCTCCTAACAGTACAATTCTATCACACAAGCTAAAAAAAACAAAACAAATTCTGTTTATTTTTTGTTTTGTTTGTTAATTAAAATCTTTTTAGAGTGATACAGTTTATCAAGGCTGTATTTCTCTCTTGTTAAAGGCGAAAAAGAATGAATAATAATTTGGTCAAAATCAAACACAATCCAATCCCCTTTGTTGTAACCCTCAGGATAATCTTGAATACTCATATCATTTAAAAAATTTAAGGCAAATTTTTTATTCGCCTGCTGATTTGCATTTGTTAGCAAAATAACATATCTAAAATTATCGTTTTGCTTCAAATCAAAAACAGCTATATCTTTACATTTTTTTTCTTTAAAGTATTCTATAAATTTTAGTATTCTTTCATCAATATTATCCACTAAAAAAACTCCTTACATTGTAAGTATAGATTAAAAATAAATTAATGTCAACCTATTTATAATGTTTACATAACTAAAATGTGTCTATAATTAATTTATGAAAACATTTTTATATATATTTCAAGTGTTGTTAAAAAGTTGTGTGATTTTTTTGATATTTTTTATATGGCTTAGGTATATTTTCAGCTCAGTCTGGCTTGCCGTTATTATTTCAATTGCAATAACTCTAATCCTAGAACTGCTTTCAAAAGCAATAAAACGAAATAAAGGTATAAAAGCAAGCTTGAAATTAAAAGAAAAAGAAGACGCTGAAAATATGTTCTTTTCTATTTTACGAAATGAAAGAAAGCTGGATTTTTACTATAATCTAGCAAAAACAAGGCATTGCAACGTTAGTAAAAATAAAAAATACATTACAGTTCATCATCCTGACAAACAAGATGTTATAATGTATCCATTTATAAAGTTTCAATCCTTAAGTATAGACAATGTGGTAGAAATTATAGAACATATTAAAAAACCAATAAACAAACTAGTAATACTATGTAACGACTATGATAAAAACCTAACAAATCAATTAAAGGACTTTTCAACAGAGATTGTTTTGCTTGACAAGTATCAAACTTACAAAAGTTTGTACCAAGAATATGATTTTTTCCCTGAAATTACCGAAAAACTCAATCCCAAAGTAAGTTACAAACATTATTTAGCTTTAGCGTTTAATAGATCTAAAACCAAAGGCTATCTTTTTTCTGCCATTGTACTTTTAATTGCAAGCTTTTTTGTTCAATATAACTTGTACTACTATATCTTTTCAACTATCTTACTGATATTTTCACTTATATCTTTTGCAACTACAAGCCATAATATAAAAATTGAAAAAGAGCTTTTATAGGCTATTTTAAAGCTATTATGTAATAATAATATAACAATCAAATAAGCTCGATATGTTTAAATTCTTTTTTAGAAGATTTTCTATATATAATTACCATTCCACCTATTACCTGAACGGGCTCTGCCTTAAGCTTATCACAAACAACTGCCATAATTTCCTTTGGTTTAAGCTCACAAGCTTTTAAAACCTTTATTTTAACAAGCTCCCTTGCCTCTAAAAGAGAGTTAAGTGCTTGCAAAGAATTTTCAGTCAACCCCTCTTTACCAATTTGCATAACGCTTTCTAAAGCGTTACCAAGCCCTCTAAGATATGCTCGTTGTTTTGTTGTTATCATATTTTCTCCTTTTAAAAGATAGATTTTATTCGCTATACTCAAAGACAATATCTTTTATCTTTACAACACTTCCATTTTTTAAGCCTCTTTCCTTTAACATATCAATAATACCCATCTCTTGCAGACGCTTTTGAAAATAAGCAAATGACCGTGTATCTGAAAGCACTACACCTCTAATAAAATTATCAATTTTTCCACCACTTACAATAAAGGCGCCTTCGTCATCCCGTGTAATTTTTATAGACTGATAATCCTTTTTGTCAAAATCATATTCTTCAACTTCAAGTGGAGGCTTTTTAGGTAATTTAGAAAGCATTTGCAAAGTTTTAAGTTTCATCTCTTCAATACCCTTCAAGGTTACACCAGAAAGGCAGATAAACTCACAATCAAACTCTTTTTTAAATTTATTTAATCTTTCGTTTAATAGTTCTTCGCTAATCAAATCAATTTTTGTAAAAACAACAAGTTGCGGTGTATTAACAAGTTCACTACTGTATTTTTTTAGTTCTTGATTAATAACAATATAGTCATCAATGAAATCTCTTCCATCAGACTGAGATATATCCACAAGATGAAGAATAAGTCTAACCCTTTCTACGTGTTTTAAAAAATAATGACCAAGCCCTTGCCCATCACTTGCCCCCTCAATCAGCCCTGGAATATCAGCAACTACAAAGGTTTGACCTTTAACCTGGCATACTCCAAGATTTGGATATAAAGTTGTGAATGGATAATTTGCAATCTTAGGATTGGCATTAGAGATACAAGAAAGTAAAGTTGACTTACCAGCGTTAGGATAGCCTACAAGTCCGACATCAGCAATTGTTTTAAGCTCCAAGATAACCTCTTTAGGAGCTGTTACTTCCCCTAATTGAGAATAATGTGGAGCTTGCTTAATAGACGACTTGTAATAAGCATTGCCGTGCCCACCCTTGCCACCTTTCAGTGCAATAAATTCCATATTATCTTCATAAAGGTCGGCAATGACTTTTTCAGTTTTGCCATCCAAAATAACTGTACCACAAGGCACATTGATTATTATATCTTTACCACTAGCCCCTGATTGATTTTTATGTGCCCCATTTCCACCATTTTCTGCAAAAAACTTTTTATGAAATCTAAAATCATATAGAGTATTTAAAGACTGAGTAGCCCTAAACACTACATTGCCACCCTTTCCGCCTTCTCCACCATCAGGACCACCTTTTGCTGTCATCGCATTTCTTAAAAAAGAGGTAGAACCATTTCCTCCATTTCCAGCTTTAATAACAATTTTAACCCTATCTAGAAACATTTTACCTCCTTTCTTTTTGCGTTTGAAACCTTTTAATTTTAAAGATATCTAAATGTAAACTAGCAAATATTGTATTATGTCTTGCATAAGTTATAGGCTATATAGTATTATGCACTGCATAATAGTTACATATGTCTGTAAATGGACAAGTATTACAATTTGGCTTTATCGCTTTGCACATATATCGACCAAAATGGACTAGTTGAAGATGTAACTTACCCCACTTATCTTTATCAAAAATTTTCATTAAAGTTAGTTCGCACTTAAGTGGATTAGTAGTTTTTACAAAGCCCAGCCTATTGGATACTCTCAGAACATGAGTATCAACAGCTATAGCATTGCCTTTAAAAGCCTCAGAGTAAACCACATTTGCTGTTTTACGCCCTACTCCTGCAAGTTTTTGCATCTGCTCAATATCATTTGGTACTTGTCCATCAAATTTTTCTAACAAATCTTTACTCATTGAGAGTATATTTTTGGCTTTGTTATGATAAAAACCGCAGGAATGAATTTTGTCTTCAAGCTCCTCTTGGCTCAAGGAAAGCATTTTCTCTGGCGTTCCATAATCTTTAAAAAGCTCTTTTGTGACAATATTTACCCTTTTATCAGTGCATTGTGCAGAAAGAATAACCGCTACTAATAGCTGATAAACTGACTGATAGTCAAGCTCACACTTTGGATTTGGATACAGCTTGTCGAGTTTTGCATAAAAATCTTTAACGTCTTTCTTATCCATACTTGTACTTCTTACAATTTTTTCATTAGTGGGAATAAAACTGTATCTCTAATATTTGGCAAATCAAACACAAATTGAATAAATCTATCAATACCAAAACCTAAACCTGAAATTGGTGGCATTCCATGTTCCATTGACAACAAGAAATCTTCATCAACATCCATTGTCTCGTCATCGCCAAGAGCTTTTTCTTCCAATTGTTTTTCAAGTAATTTTCTTTGTGTTATAGGATCAACAAGCTCTGAATAGGCTTTAACAAGTTCAGCTCCGCCAGCAACAACCTGAAACATATCAACAATTCTTGGGTCTTTGTCATTCCTTCTTGCCAGTGGCACCAAAACAGCAGGATAATTGTATATTATAGTTGGATTAACAATCTCTGCCCTAATCTTTCTTTTGTAGATATAATCAATCAAAGTTCTAATGGTTTTGCACTCTGCAAGATCATTATAACCAAATAACCCTTTATCAACAACTTTTTTCTTGAAAGCGTCAACATCCTCTTCTGCCAAAAAATCAAAGCCGAGGATTTCTCTCATTTTTTCAACATAATTTAGTCTAGGCCAATCACTATTGAACTCAATTTCCTTGCCATTAAACACAGTCTTTGTTGAACCTATTATTTCTATTAATAGCTTGTTGACCATTTCATAGAAAAACTTGATATTATCCTCAAAATTCCAATAGGATGCATACCACTCAACTTGTGTAAATTCTTGAAGGTGCGATGGGTCCATCCCCTCATTTCTAAAGTCCTTACCCATTTCAAAAACTCGATCAAAACCTGCACAAATACACATCTTTAGCCAAGTTTCGGTAGCTATTCTTAAGTTGCACTCCATATCAAGAGCGTTATGATGAGTAAAGAATGGCTTTGCACTTGCTCCCGACACGTTTGTTTGAAGCACAGGAGTTTCAACCTCTAAAAAACCATTATCTTCAAGATATCTTCGGATAAAGGATTCTGCCTTACTCCTTGCGATAAACACTTTCCTTGACTTTTCGTTAGTAATTAGATCTAAATATCTTTGCCTATATATAGTCTCAGGATCAGTCAAGCCGTGAAATTTTTCTGGCAAAGAACGTAAGGTTTTTGAAAGAAGAGTAACTTTTTCTGCCCTTACTGTAATTTCGCCTGTTTGCGTTTGATAAACTTCGCCTTCAACACCAACAAAATCGGCAATATCAATCATCTTTTTGTAAAAATCATAGGACTGTTCATCGAGTTCGTTTCGACCTACTGACACTTGAATCTTTGCATTTATATCTCTGATATGGATAAAACCGAATTTGCCCATAACACGTTTAAAAACTATTCTGCCAGCTATCTTAACTCTCTCGCCCAATTTTTCTCTTGCCTGCTCAATAGTGCAAGTCCTTTCAAATTTATCCTTATAAGGCACCTCTCCTAAAGCAATTAAATCTTGTATTTTTTTTCTTCTTACATCAACTTCATTTGACAATGTTTGTTCTTGCATAGTTCCTCCATTTATAAAACTAAGTCTAAAATTTGCTTTATAATAAAGTACCACAAAAACAAAATTATGTCAATTATTTATACTTATTTTTATAATAATGATAATTCTTATATACCTTATTTACATAGACTTCGGTCTCATTATAAGGAATTTTTAATAGAGTTTTGCCATCCTGGGAATACTCCTTATTTTTCAGCCAATTTTTTACATTTGTTGGCCCTGCATTGTATGCACACAATACCACCCTATCATTTTGAAAAACCTTCATTAGATAATAAACATAATAAACGCCTAGCTGTAAATTATACTCTGCCGTGTACAATAATTCCTCGCTATAATCTAAGCCCATATTTTCTGCCAGCCACTCTGCTGTTGACGGCATTAGTTGCATAAGCCCAACAGCACCCTTACTTGACAACGCAGTTTCTTTAAAACTACTTTCTGCATTTACCATTGAGGCTATCAAGGCACTATCAATGTCATATTGGCTAGATATCTCTCGTATCTCCTCAGAATATGTCATTGGATAGAAATAACTGTAAAAACAGCTTAAAGAATATGCAAGCAAAATCGAAACAATTGTAAGAATTAAAATGGAAAAAGATATCCGCATATAATTAGTTTATTTAATAATAAAATATTCATACCTATAAATTCCATTTACTTACGATAATAAACAAAATCATATGGCTTCAACCAATCTTTTAGCTCCGTTAATCTGAACTTTAAAAAAGCCATAGAATGAACGAAAAGGTTTGCTATTAATAAAATTTTTTGCAACCGTCAATAGCCTTTCATCAAACCTGACTGAAATTCCGCAAGCCTGCCCCACCTCCTTGGGTGTATTGATAATATCGACATACAGACCATTTGATTTGAACATATTGGCTAGATATAAAGTTTCATTCCGAGACGAAAAAACAGCGATTATATACCTCATAAAGCCTCCCCAAATATTCACACATTCCCTTCTAAAACACTATATTGTAAATATAGAGGAATGTTTACAAAATGATATATTTAGATAATAGTGCCACCACCTATATAAAACCAAAAGAAGTAATTAAGGCAGTAACAGATAGCCTTATTCATTATAGTGCAAATCCTGGCAGAAGCGGACACAAAGCAAGTATAAAATGTGCCTTAAAAGTACAAGAAATTAGAGAAAAATTAGCTAACCATTATAACGCCACAAGCGGAGAAAACATCATTTTTACTTTAAACTGCACTCAAGCGTTAAACCTTGCCATTCTTGGCTCAGTAAAAGAAGGAGGAAATGTAATCTGCACTGAAAATGAACATAACTCAGTGCTAAGACCTTTAGAATACCTTAAAAGGCAAGGCAAAATTGACTATACAGTTGCTTATCAATCTAACCCTACTGGTATAACTTTGGAGGACATTTTGCCACTTGTAAAAGACAACACTTATATGATAATTTGCAACCATATTTCAAATGTAAACGGAAGCAAAGCCGACATAAAAAAGATTGGTAATTATTGTAAAAGTAAAAATATAATTTTTTTAGTGGATGGGGCTCAAAGTTGTGGACACGAAAAAATAGATATTAAAGAATATAATATCGACTATCTAACCATAGCAGGACACAAAGGCTTTTATGCTCCACAAAGCCTAGGAGCACTTGTGATGAACGATAAATATCGACCAGAGCCGATTATGTTTGGTGGCACAGGCACAAATTCATTAGAGCTTATTCAGCCAAGCATTTACCCAGAAAGATTAGAAAGCGGAACTATCTCCTCTCCGTTAATTATAGGACTTGGCGCTGGGCTAGATTTTGTAGAGAATAATTTTAAAGAAATTCAGGCAAAAATAGATGACTTGACCACCTATTTAAATTATGAACTTAATAAACTTAACATTACCTCATACACACAACCTGAAAATGCCTTTGGCGTTGTAGCTTTTAATATAAAAAATCTGCACTCAAATGTTGTTGCAGATATATTAAATGAAAAATATGATATTTGTGTTAGAAGTGGTTATCATTGTGCACCTTTAAAGCACAAAGCCTTAGGTACACTAGAGCAAGGTGCTGTGAGAGTGTCAATCTCCTACTTTAACACTTTTAGTGAAATACAAAGAACTCTACACTGCATAAAGCAAATTTACAAGACCTTATAAAAACAAAAAACTATTATGCAATTGTTCTAATTTCATTACATAATAGCTTGATTTATAATGTCAATAATACTTATTTTTCTTTTGGTACTATTCTTTTTAGGTCAATTCTACCTTTGTCATCAATCTTAATAACTTCAACTTCAACGGTATCGCCTATTTTAACAACATCTTCAACTTTTGCAACGCGTTTGTTAGACAATTTGGAGATATGAATCATACCCTCTTTATTTCCGCCAAACTCTACAAAAGCACCAAAGCTCATTATTCTAACGACCTTAGCATCATAAACATCGCCAACCTCTACATCTTCAACAATACCTAAAATTATTTTCTTTGCTTTTTCTGCCATCTCTAGATCGTGAGTTGCAACGAATACATGCCCGCCATCATCAATATCAATTTTTACGCCAGTTTCATCGATTATCTTATTAATCATCTTTCCGCCAGAGCCAATAACATCTTTAATTTTATCAGGATTAATTGTAAAGGTAATAATTTTAGGTGCATATTTTGATAGCTCTGCTCTTGGCTGGCTAATCTCTTGGAGAAGTTTATCCATAATAAACATCCTACCTTCTCTTGCCTGCTTAAGTGCTGTAGTTAAGATATTTTTATCAATACCTTTAATCTTTATATCCATCTGTATTGCGGTAACGCCCTTTTCTGTTCCAGTAACTTTAAAGTCCATATCTCCTAAAAAGTCCTCAAGTCCTTGAATATCAGACAATACTGCCACTTTGCCACTTTCATCATCTTTTATAAGCCCCATAGCAATACCAGCTACTGGTCTTTTAATAGGCACTCCACCATCCATTAAAGCCAAGGTTGAACCACATACAGACGCCATAGATGACGAACCATTTGAGGACAACACCTCTGACACAAGTCTTAAAGCGTATGGGAATTCTTCCTCTGTTGGAATTACAGGCTCTAGGGCTCTTTCAGCAAGTGCTCCGTGTCCTATTTCTCTTCTGCCAGGACTTTTAATACCTTTCGCCTCGCCAGTTGCATATGCTGGCATATTATAATGATGAACATACCTATTAAATTCCTCATCATCAAGCCCTTCAAGTTTTTGCATATCTGATACTGTGCCTAAAGTAAGAGTGGTAAGCACCTGAGTTTGTCCTCTTGTAAATATTGCACTGCCATGTGTTCTTGGCAAAACTCCAACCTCGCACCAAATAGGTCTAATTTCAGTAAGTTTTCTTCCATCAGGACGCACGCCGTGATTAAGTATCTTTGACCTAACCTTTTCTTTTGTCATTTTATACAAAACATCATCAATTGCCTTTTCACTTTCAGGGAAAATTTCTGCAAAATGTTGTTTTGTCTCTTCAGCAGTTGCATCTTGTCTTGATTGTCTTTCTTGTCTATCAAAAGTATCTAGAGCATAGTCAAGCTTTTCACTAGCAAATTCTCTTACAGCCTTATCTATCTCCTCAGGCACAATATTGAAAACTAGACCTTTTGCTACTGGCTTGCCGATTTCTTGTTTTACCTTTCTTTGAAATTCAACAATTTTCTTGATTTCCTCATGTGCAAACATAATTGCATCAAGTACAGTTTCTTCTGGGATTTCCTTAGCGCCTGCCTCAACCATCAAAACAGCCTCGTCCGTTCCAGAAACTGTTAAATGCAGTAAGGAGTTATCACGTTCTTCATTATTAGGATTGATAATAAATTTATCATTGACAAGACCTACTTGCACCGAGCCTGTTGGCCCCATAAAAGGAATATCTGAAATAGTTAAAGCAAAGCTAGAACCAAGCATTGCAAGAGGCTCTGGAGATACATCTGGGTCTACTGAGAGTGCTGTTGCCACTACACATACATCGTGATAAAAGCCTTTAGGGAACAAAGGTCTTAAAGGTCTGTCAATCAGTCTTGATGTAAGAATTGCCTTATCAGAAGGTTTACCCTCTCTCTTTTTAAATCCGCCTGGGATTTTACCAACCGAATACATTTTCTCTTCAAAGTCCACTTGCAGTGGGAAAAAGTCTATCCCTGGTCTTGGCTCTTTTGACATAGTAACATTGACCATAACAACAGTTTCTCCGCATTTTACAAGACAGCTACCATTTGCTTGCTCACAGATTCTGCCAGTTTCAAAAATTACTTTTTTCCCACCAATCTCTATTTCATACCTTTTAAAATCGTCTTTCATAATAACTCCTTTTAACCTTTAAAAAAAGAGGTAGATAAAAACATATCTCCCCCTCAACTTTAGTTTATTTAACCTCACGGATACCAAGATCTTTAACAAGACTTCTGTACGCTTCAATATCTCTTTCTTTAAGATAGAGCAAAAATCCTTTTCTTTTACCAACCATTTGAAGCAATCCTCTGCGTGAGTGGTTATCTTTTGGATTAGCTTTAAGGTGTTCGTTTAAATGATTAATTCTTGCTGTTAACAAAGCAATTTGAACTTGTACTGAACCTGTATCATTTTGCGATTGTTTATACTTTTCAATAATCTCTTTCTTTTCCATTTTTCCTCCTATTTTTATTCTTATCCTTTTACGAAGTTATGTGTCAGAAGGTCTCAACATACTGCGTAGTAAGGACATTATCGACTTTTTAAGTATAGCATAACCAAAATAATTTGTAAACTATTTTTTTAAAATATTATTTATTTTATTTAAAAAATTCTTTCTTTTTTTCTATTATATCGTCTATTCTTTCAATATAATCCTTTAAAAACTTGACATTGGCTTGTCTTTCTATTTTGTTTTCTATATTATAAACTCTTTTACTTATAGCATTTGCTCCAACACCGATTATGGTATTTGTCTCCTCCATACTATCTATATTAAAAATGCAAACACTATTATCTCGGTAATAGCCAACATTTTCAAGCCCGCTAAGCTGATGTTTTTGTCTATAAATATAGTAAGGTTTATAGCCGTTTTTTTCAAGTGTGCTACTGGCATATTTTATCATATCCTCAACATCTTTAATATGCACTTTTTCTTGTTCGTCATATAATAGTGAACCTTTTTTTAAGGATAAAGTATGCACAGTAATATTATCTGGAAAAAGCTCAATGGCTGTGTTTATCGTTCTTTTAAATATACCTAGTTTTTCTCCTGGAAGCCCTGCAATCAAATCCATATTAACAATAAAGTTTTTTTCAAGTGCTAGCTGATAGGCATTAAGCACTTCACTATTCTTTTGTTTTCTGCCTATTCGTTTAAGTGTTGCCTCACAAAAGGTTTGAGGATTTATTGATATGCGTGTTACACCATTATTCTTTAGTACTTCAAGTTTTTCACTAGTGATAGTATCAGCTCGCCCGCACTCAACCGTAAACTCTGTCACTGGAAAATTAAGCTCTTGAAGAAGTTTTTCAAGCTGTTTTGCAGTCAAAACTGATGGAGTTCCGCCACCTATGTAGATTGTTCTTACAATATATGCTTTTTGTTTTATTATCTCTTTTACTGCATTTAATTCTTTGATCAAAACTTCAATATATTTATCTACCATATCTTTAACCATACTCAGCTCGCTAGATATAAAAGAACAATAACTGCATCTAGTTGGACATATGGGAATATTTACATATAAGTCGACAAGATTATCATTTCTTATAATACATTTTTGATTCTTCATTATGTTTGCAACTAGCTCTGCTTTATCTTTTGAAACAAAGTAATCTCTTTCTAAAATCTCAGCAACTGTATAAGCTTTCATCTCGCCATATTCTATTAAATCTCTTGCTAGCTTTGTAGGTCTAACCCCTGTAAGAGAACCCCAAGGCAATGTTTTATTAAGCTCTTTTGACAATATAGTATAAAGCTGATTTTTTGTAATACGCTTTTTTAAGGATTTTTTATGTAAGTCTGTTAAGTTTTCATCTATAAGAAAACTATATTGATATATGTGATTTTGCCCTTGCGGGTCATAGCAAAATCTATTGTTTATCTTGCCTTGCTCTTCGGTAGCAAAAAATTCTATTGTTACATCAGTTTGAAAATAATCAAGAAGTGGTTGAAGCTCATATTTCATTTCTTCTGTATCTGTAATAATCATTTCTCGCTCCTTTGTACGCTAGTCACACTTTTAATATTTTTCATAGAATTTATTGCCCTGTCAAGTTCTGCCTTGTTTTTAATCTCTATTCTTAAAATGCATACAATTGCATTGTCTATTTCTTTAGCATCAAACCCTCTCAAATTAATTTTAAGCGAGGTTATTAAACTTGTCAGCTTTGCCATGCTATTATTTTCTTTGTTTGCCACAACCTTGATGATGGCAGGAAAAGTTGCTCCCTCTTTTACAAGCCAAGTTGCATTTATTAAACGCTCAGGCTCTAAGTATCTCAAGTTTTGACAGTTATGTCTATGAATGGTTACACCCTTTCCTCGTGAGATATAGCCTACAATATCATCGCCTTCAATTGGATTACAGCATCCTGCAAATCTTATCAGCATACCACTATTACCATCAACAAGCACACCATCTTTATTTCTTTTTAGTTTTACTATATTATCTTGTTTTGGCAAAGTAAAGTGTTTGTCATTATATATTCTTATAAGCTTGCTAGCTACTTGCCCAGCAGTCATAGAACCCGAGCCTATTGAGGCATATATCTCATCAATATCTTCCATATTGAAGGTCTTTAAAAACTCTTGAAGATACTCCTCAGTAAGAAGTTGCGAAAAAGTAAAGCCCTTATCTTGAATGGACTGCAAGAGCATACTTTTGCCAAGTTTAATATTCTCATCCTTAAGCTCACTTTTAAAGAAAGACTTAATCTTACTTCTTGCACCGCTCGTCTTTACATATTTAAGCCAATCTCTTGAGGGCCCTTTTGAATTTGAAGAGGTTAAGATTTCTATAATATCGCCATTGCAAAGTAAAGTTGTGATAGGTCTCATCACACCATTTATTTTTGCACCAACACAACTGTTACCTATATCTGTATGAATGGCATAGGCAAAATCAATAGCGGTTGAACCCTCTGGAAACTCCAAAACTCTTCCCTTTGGCGTCTGAACAACTATCACTCCTGTATACAGATCACTTTTTAAAGTTTCTATAAAGTCCTCATTGGACATATTTTTTGCGTTTTCTATGGTCTGTCTAAACCAGGTCAGCCTATTATCAACATCAGACTTTTGACTCTTCTTTTCTTTGTAAAGCCAGTGAGCACAAAGTCCACCGTATTCAGACTCTTTGTGCATTGCCTTGGTACGAATTTGGACTTCAAGCGGGTGCTGATTTTCTACTATGATAGTAGTATGAAGTGACTTGTAGCCATTAGGTTTTGGATTGGCTATATAATCCTTTACTCTTCCCGTCATAGGTTTATAGATTGAATGTATTCTTCCAAGGACCGCATAGCATTCTTCTACAGTATCGACAATTACCCTCATTGCCAAAATATCATAAATTTGGTCTAAGGTCAACTTCTTGTTATGAAGCTTGTTAAATATCGAAGAGACGTGCTTTATTCTGCTTACAATCTCGCCGTTTATTTTTAAATCATTTAAGATAGTTTGAAGTTTTGCCTTAGTTATTTTTAATTGTTGCTCATTTTCTTCTCTCTTATTCTCTACAGTCTCTTTTAAATTATTATATTCTTCAGGATATTTTAACCTAATCACATTATCATAAAGATTTTGTTTTAACTGGTCAAGTCCAAGTCGTTCGGCTAACGGCATATGAACTTCTTCTACCTGCCTAACAAAGTTCCACTGATTTTCATTAAGTGGAAGATTTAAAACTGATATATCATAATATATTCCTGCAAGTTTTATCATCACAACACGCATATCGTGACTCATTACAAGGAACATACGCCTGATATCTTCAATCTCTTCACTTAAGGTCAGCTGATTGATGTCTTTTATAGTTTTATAATCTTCAACCATAGCTTTTTCTTCTTTGCTTAAGTTGTTACTTAATTTATCTGCTTCATCTGGACACACTTTATAAAGTTGATAGCACAAAAACGCTATTAAGGACGCCTTATCAAGCTTTATATCTATAATAAGGTTAGTAATAACATTCAGCCTATCATAGTTAAGCTCATAGGCTAGTATCTTATCTATAATAGTTTTGTCTTTTGTTGTCAGTTTAAAATTATTATTTATTTTTTCTTTAAGTTGATTAATTAGCAACTCGTTTTCTGACATTTTCATTCTCTCCTTTAAAAGTGTTTTTAATAAGTGCAATCTGCTTATAAAGACTTGATTGCCCTAAATCTTTTTTAATTGATTTATTTATTTTTATTTTTAGCAGTTCTCCTTCTTCAACTTCAATTAAATTTAGTTCTCTAAATACCAGCAAGGCTAAATAAAAAGTGTTAAAGGATATTTGATTGTTAAAATCACATTTGTCATACAAATCAAAAACATTGTATATTGTTTTGTTTTGCTTGCTGATAAGTGACTTATATATCTTTGCAAAGGTTTGTCTAGATAAGTCTAAGCCAGCAAACTTTCTAGGATCGCCTAAGTTTTCTACAGGCAGATAAATGTCTGCCTTTGTAATTTTATTTAACGCAGAGATAAAGTTTTTGTCAATTACAGGAGACAGAAAGATTATTTTGTTAAAGTTTTTCGCCCAACTTAAACCTTTAGGTGAAAGAAGCAAGCTATTATAGCCTATTTCTTTATCCTCATAAATGCCAAAGTGATAGATAGCTTGAGTATTATACTCTTTTGAAAATTCAACATAATCATAACACGAATAAGTTACAAAACATATTCCAAAGACAGATGTTGTAGTGCCTCCTACAAAGGAGAGTAATTCCTCTTTTGGATATAGAGTAAATTTGGCTTCCCCTTCACTTGCTAAAGCTAGCTGATTTAGTTCTATGGAATTAAGTTTTTTATAAGCATCATCTTGAATAAAGCTTCCACCCTCAAAATTGACTACAGTTCCCTTTGCTGAATATGGTTGCAATTCAAAAATAAAAGATTTTTTGCGAGAAAAATTCATCTTAATTACATCGTTAAGAAAATTAAAGTAGGTCAAATTGAGATTACCTATCTTGATGTTTGCGTGCTGAGGGAATTTTTTCATTGGTTGAATTTCTACCTCTTGAGAGATAATCTTAAATCTAGGTTTTGGATTGTCACAGCCAAAAGGCTCGAGTAATTTCAGCTCTCGCAAAAAGTCAGCAGTAAGCTCATTTTCAGTTATTTCAAGATCATAATACAAGATAGGTATAAAGACCTCATCACTTACATTATTTAATGCAAAAGAGTTTATTTTGTTAGCAAAAAGTTCATAATTGCTACGCTTTAAAGTTAAGCCCGCTGCCATTGAATGTCCACCAAAAGTTTCTAAGATATCTTTTAAGGAAGAAAGTAGCTCGTGTATATTAATATCATTTATACTCCTTCCAGACCCAGAAAGCATATCGCCTTCTTGAGCGAACAAAAACACAGGTTTATGATATTTTTCTACTAATCTTGAGCATACTATTCCCAAAACACCCTTATCCCAAGCTTTTGAGGCAAGAGTGATGACTCTTTGATTGCGCATATCTACCTTTTGCAAAGCCTTCTCACAATCTTCATAGATTTTATTGCAAATAGCTTGGCGTTTGCTATTATGCTCTTTAATCTTAGCTAAATCTTTTTTTATCAGTACTGGATCGGTTTCAAAATACAATTTAAGCGAATCTTTAGCGTCGCCCATTCTGCCAGAGGCATTCAATTTTGGTCCTATTTTAAAAGAAATGTCTATTGCGTCAGGC
>CASFPO010000003.1 GCA_949296805.1 uncultured Bacillota bacterium
AAAATAAAAATAATTTTTAATTAATTTTATTTTTATCAAAATTAAATATTTTTTTTAAAAAAATGATTTTTTTCGATAATTTTTATGTTTTTTCTATTTTTTATCTATTTTTTATTATTCTTTGTGATATTTTAATATTTTTTGTGTTTTTTTGTTATATTTTTTCATTTTTTGTTATTTTTTTAATTATTAATTTTAGGATTTTTTTAAAAACCTAAGGAAATAAGTAAGGCTTTATTTACCTCCCTCATTTTTTCTGGCGAAAGAGTGGTAACTTTTTCTTGAAGTCTACGTTTGTCAAGGGTGCGTATCTGCTCAAGCAGTGCGACTGAATTTTTGGGCAAGTTATACTTTTCTGCCGATAGCTCTATGTGGGTAGGGAGTTTTGCTTTGCCAAGCTGACTTGTTATTGCCGACACTATCACAGTTGGCGAATATTTGTTACCTACATCATTTTGAATAATTAGCACAGGACGAACGCCACCCTGCTCACTTCCAACCACAGGGCTAAGGTCAGCATAATAAATTTCTCCTCTTTTTATTTGTCCGTCCATTCTCTCCTAAATTCCAATAATCTGTTAAATCGGCTTTTTCAAGTGGAAGTAGTTCTTGCTCTGTCTGTTTTTGCACAAAATCAAAAACCTTTCCATCTACTACCATATTATGCTCGTTGCCATCAAAGTTTTCACTTAAAATGTAACTAATATAGTCGCCTTTTGTCTTTTCAATGTATTTAACTTGTTTTATTAATTCCCGCTTGAGTTTTCTTGACTGCATAATTATCTCCTTAAAATTTTCTTTTTAATCACTTTTCTTTTATTTTGTTTTATAGCTAAAAAAATATACAAAAAAATTAGGCTTTGTGCCTAACTTGGGTTATATAAAAAATTATGGTTAATTAAACTAACATAGCTATTGCGATTGCATAAGCTGGTGTATGAGATAGCGACACCTCAATTTTTTTGTCAGAGAACCTTTCGTTGTATCTCTCAAGTGCCTTGCCGTGAAGAATGACTATTGGCTTTCCGCTCTCTTCGTGCGACAGCTCAATATCCTTAAATACAACTCCGCTATTTTTACCCATTTCAAGTGCTTTCATAACTGCTTCTTTAACGCAAAACAATGCACCAGTTCGTTGATGACGCAAACTTTCACAGAAAGATTTTGAAACATATTCAATTTCGCCCTCATTTGCAATCTTTTTTAAAAATTCTTGACTTTTATCAACTCTTTCAAGATCAATTATATCAATCCCTACCATTCTTTAGCTCCTCCCACACATTTAAAACTAAACCGTAATCATAGCCCTTACTGACAAAATGATTGTAAAATTTTTGCTTTGTTTTTAATTCAAACTCTTTGCCCGACATATACCTTTTGGCAAGTCTAAACAGCTTTTCCTTTTCTTCCTCTTCGTCAAAAAGCTGAGACAACTTCTCCTCGATGATATCTTCCTTAATGCCCTTTGACAGAAGGTCATATTTTAACTTCTTTTTGCTTTTGCAAGCTAGGTATGTGCTAATGTAGGTTTCACAAAAAGTGCCATCATCGATATAGCCATAACTTTTAAGTTTTTTAGTCGCCTTTTCAATGCAAGAGCGAGGATAGCCCTTTTCTTTAAGATAATCCTTTAGCATCTTCTCACTTTTCATACTTTTTTCAAGAAGGCTAAGCCCTCGATTAAAGCAGGCGTAGTCTCCGTTTTCAAGCTTGAGTTCTTCAAAAAACTCTTCCTCAAAAGACTGCCCACTTTTTAGAGAATGCCTTGCCAGTATTTCCGCCTCATACACACCAAAAAACTGGTCATCAAGGTAGAGATAATAACGCTGACCTTTGCCAATCTTTTTAATTTCCGTTATAGTTTTCATAGGATAATTATACTAAAAATCTTAAAAAAACAAAAATAAATAGGGTTAAATTAAACATTTAAAGCTAAAAAGTTAATATTGCAGAGCAAAAATATTGAATTATTTAAATAGCTCTGAAGTCGCCTTGATATAAACTCGCACAAGCCCGCCAGCACCTAGCTTTATTCCGCCAAAATATCGAACGATAAAGACGCAAACATCAGAGACCGCTTTCTTTTGCAGAACGGATAGAATAGGACGCCCCGCCGTTCCGCTTGGCTCTCCGTCATCGACCGCCTTCTCGCAAAAAGGAGAGCTAAGCCTATAGGCATAGCAAATATGCGTTGCCTTTTTGTGCTCCTTTTGTAAAAAAGAAAGTGCAGTCTTTATTTGCTCCTCACTCTTGCACTCCAAAAGGTAGCCATAAAATTTAGATTTTTTCTCTGTAATTTCAATAACATTTTTAAAGTTCATTTTAGTCCTCAAGTCCACACAAATAATCGGTGGATACTTTGAAAAATTTGGCAAGAGTGACCAGCACTTCAATATTAGGAATTCGCTCTCCCCTTTCCCATCGACCTATTGCCACATCCGAATAATTTATTAGTTTTGACAGCTGAATGATAGACAAATTTCTTTCAAGCCTTAATTCCCTTAATCTTTCTGAAAAAATACTCATAAGTACTCCTCCAGTAATTTTACAACAAAATAATAGATTTTATTTGACATCTACCAATCGGTTGGATTATAATAAGGTGTTAAGGAGTTAAAAATGAAGAAATTTGTTAGAGATGCTGTTAATGTTGAGATAATTAGGGAATATATGGCTAAAAATAGGTTAGATTTAAAAGATTTTTCTGCTAAAAGTGGTGTGTCACGGCGTGTGCTTGACAAAATTTTGGATGGAAGTGCTGAGGTTAGACTTACTGCCATTATCAAAATCGCCAGAGCTATTGGTGTTAATTTTGTAGAGCTTTTTAATGATTATCACACCACAAAAGAGTAAAATATTGATAATTACACCCAAAACACCTAAAAAATTGTGATTTTTACATAAAATTCCGACGAGTTGTAGGCTTTTACCCGCTCGTCACATAGTACGAAGCCCATTTTAGCCTCACTCAAAAGCGACTAAAGTCGTGCTTGGTTTGGAGCTTGATATTAAAAGTTGGCTATCTTGTATACTTTCTTGTATATTATTTTTACTTAAGCTAATTTTAACTTAATCTTGGTAACTTATTCTAAAATAGTCAAGATACTTTTTATACTGGTCTTGAGCAAATTTGCAGGTATCTATTAAGTAACCTTTTTCGGTATCCCACTCGCTAAGCCCACGATAATAATAGTATTTAAAATCCTCGGTAATAATAAAGGGTACAAGGTTATTCTTTAAACATTCTTTAAACATTATAAGACGCCCAACTCTACCATTACCATCTTGAAAAGGATGGATAGCTTCAAATAATTTATGAAATTCAACTATATCTTCCAAATTTTTTGTCGTTTTTATATTATATTTTTTAAGAAGCTTTTTCATTTCTTTATCTACTTGCTCAGGCAAGCAAGTGGCTTTACCACCTATTTCATTTGGTAATTTTTTGTAATCTCCTACCTTGAACCAAGTTTTATTTGCATCGCTTGTATTATTTTTTAACATTTTGTGGAGATTTTTTATCAGCTTTTCATTCAGCTGTACTTTTGCGTTGTCAATAATATAATCAAAGCATTTAAAATGATTGATTGTTTCGTTAATATCATCTATGCTTATAGCCTTGTCAGAAATGCCAATTGTATTTGTTTCGTAGATAAAGCGTGTTTGTTCCTCGCTAAGTTTACTCCCCTCCATATGATTTGAATTATACGCAAGCATAATTTGGGTTTTATGATAAATACCACCTTTTAGTTTTTTATCCCTTTCCTCTTTTAAAACATATAGTAAATTGTTTGCCCGTTGTCTAAACGGCTTTATTGCATTTGATGGTATCTGCCAAGTTTTTCCGACTAGCTTTGCACCCTCAATCCTGCCTTTAGCGCAATAGTTTCGCACTGACCTTTCGCTTAAAGACCAAAGTTTTGCCATCTCATTAACTGATTTGTATTCCATTCCACTCCCCTTATTGTTGTTTATTATAACACACTATCGGCAAAAATACAAGCAAAGTTGTAACAATTTTTGCCGATAAGAGAATAATTAAAAACAGCTGGCAAACTCTTGCTAGCTGTTTTTAAAGATTTATTTTAAAACCACTTTTATAAAGTTCTTTTTGCCTTTTTTGAGCAAGAGTGAGTTATTTTCAAAATCGGTTTCTTGAATTTTCAGTGAAAAATCCTCGATTTTTTCGCCTTTTACCGAGATTGCTCCGCCTTGGATTAAGCGTCTAGCTTCGCTTTTAGATGGTGCAAGTTTGGTCTCAAATAGAAGGTCGCAGATTGGTTTACCGTCTTTTAGTTCTTCTCTTAAGATTTCAAAGGTAGGAGCGTCATCTCCCCCTTGAGTGAATAGGTTCTCGCTCATTGCCTTAGCCTTATCAGCATCTTCCTTGCCTCGCACAAAGCAAGTTATCTCATAGCAAAGGGTCTTTTTAGCTTTTACTATATCCTCTTTTATCATAGCTCTGACCTTTTCCATAGGCTCATCGGTAAAGAGTGCGAACATCATCTCCACGCAAGCGTCTGGGGTTTGGTAGATGCCCTGATAAAAATCATAGGCTGAGATTTTGTCCTTATCTATCCAAATTGCCCCCTTTTCTGTTTTACCCATCTTTTTGCCTTCTGGTGTTAACAGAAGAGGGTTTGTTGCTCCTATCATATTTCTTTCTTTTCCATCAGCAAAGCTGAGTTTTCTGGCAAGTTTTACGCCTGCTGCGATGTTCCCCCACTGGTCAGCACCACCCCACTCGAGAGTGCAACCCTTTTCACTATTTAAATGTACAAAGTCATAGGCTTGCATTGGCATATAGCCCATTTCAAAGAAAGTTAGTCCGCCCTCTTTTAAACGGTTGTCATAGATTTCACTAGAGAGCATTTCATTCACGTTAAAATGCTGACCTATCTCTCGCATAAAGTCGATGTATGAAAAAGTTTTAAACCAATCGTAGTTATTTACGATTTCTGCCTTATTTTCGCCCTCAAAGTCTAGAAATACCTTTAAAGTGTCCTTAATTTTGTCGATATTGTGTTGAATTTGCTCCTTAGTCATAAGTTTTCGCATTTCACTTTTGCCAGAAGGGTCGCCAATACAAGCGGTTGCCCCGCCCATTAGCAGATATACCTTATGTCCAGCCTGTTGAAAACGGCGCAAGATAACATAAGGCACGCAGTGACCTATATGCAAGCTATCAGCGGTCGGGTCTGTTCCTTCATAAAGAGCAATCGGCTTTCCGCTTTCAAGAGCTTTTTTTAATGCCTCTTCATCAGTACACTGATACAAAAGTCCACGTTCTTTGAGCTGATTAAATAAATTGGTATCTACTTTCATATTTTTCTCCTAAAAATTCTATTCAATAGAGTACCATTAAAAAAATAAAAAGTCAATTAAAATCGACTTTTTATCTTAATTAAGCTTTATTATAATGTATTCTTTTATCCTACATCTTGAAAACAAACTTAGTCAGTTACTGTTTGAGAGCCAGACTTTTTATCCTTAATAAACAAAGCCAAAGAAAATCCTGCCATAACTATTGAAATAACTGTTACTAAGCCCATAACTACAGCAAAAGCGATAGCGCCGTTGCAAGTAAAATCCTCGCCCTCATATAACATTGAGAAGGCATTAATTGTGAAAACTCTCTCGCCACTTGCCCATGCTGCATCCCAAACTTCCTTGTCTGCCTTAAGTCCGGCAACTATAGCATCATATTCCTCTTGTGTTATAGTGTCGCCCGTGCCATCACCCTTAATATCAATAGGCATAACCTTATTACCATTGGTAATAATAAAGAACTCTACTTCCATTTCAACTTTTTGTCCTTGTTCTTCGCCTGACGCAGAATATACCATAATTTCGCTATTCTTGAATTTGATTGTAAGGTCTACAGGCGTTTCTCCTTCTACAGCTATTGAACCAGAGTAAGCCATACCATAGCTGATTGGTCTTGCAAGCACGCCGATATACAAAGCAGTAAAGAAAAGTGCAACAACAAGCAAAATAATCATTACTGTTTGTTTTTTCATAATGCC
>CASFPO010000004.1 GCA_949296805.1 uncultured Bacillota bacterium
GAATTTAATTGCAATTCGATACAGAAAAAATTTGCTATTGTACAAAAGCCTATAGCTACCAAAAAGATAGCTAAATATTTTATTAAGTTAAGGGTTCCCACGTTGATGGCGGTAAAATACCTCCTGGTTCTTCTGTATCAGGTTCTTCTGTATCAGTTCCTGGTTCTTCTGTATCAGGTTCTTCTGTATCAGTTCCTGGTTCTTCTGTATCAGCTCCTGGTTCTTCTGTATCAGTTCCTGGTTCTTCTGTATCAGGCTCTTCAACGTCAGTTCCTGGTTGTTCGGTATCAGGTTCTTCTGTATCAGGCTCTTCAACGTCAGTTCCTGGTTGTTCAGGGTTGGGCTGTTCGGGGTCGGAAGGTGTTTCAGCCTCGATGCCTACCCAAGATAAAGCCAAGTCTTTATCTACAGCATAGGTTACGCCAAATCCTACTGCCACTAACAAAATTAATGACAATAGAGTTAGCGAAAATATTTTTATAAATTTTTTCATGCTATATTACCTCCGTATTTTAATAAATAAAATAGATGCTAGATGCAGATTTTCCTGATTGAAAATCATAACAATTAACCCAATTTCCTGAAGTTGGCCCAATTATTTGATTGTCACTATGTTTCACTATAAATTTGACTTGGGAAAGGTCTACAACTGCTGTCAAGTTTATTGCTCTTATAGATTTAAAATCATCATTTGCATTTTTAAAAGATATTGTATAAGTTGATAGTGTAGTGGTTATTAAATCTGAAAGTTCTTTATGATTAGTAGTGTAATACCATCCTGTTACTTCTTGTTCGCCAATATAATCATAGGTAATGCTTGAATTATCATATAACTGGAAACTTCCATCTGTATAGTTTACCAATACTTTCATGCTATTTTCATTATTTCTTAATGTTTCAATATCATTAGTTATTGTGTCGTAACTAGTTAACTTTTCTGTCATTTCTAAGATAGTTGTATGGTCATTCAGAATTTCTTCAACTGTTTCATAAAAATGAGCATATAGATTTGTATCAGCAACCATTTCTAATGACTCAACCTTGTTTCCATTTATATCTTGCCAGTATGCAAATATATAGCCTTCTTTTTCTACAGAAGGAAACTCTGTAACTTTAGAACCTATAGTATAAATATAACTATATGTAACATTATCATCGACACAGCAACTCAACGTAGAATAATCGTCTATCTGTCCATTTATTGATAGCTCATCATCTTTTACATATCCGATAGGCTTAACTTCTACTATCAAGTTATTTCGTGCAAAATATGTATTCCAGTAATTTACTGCCTCTTGTCCGCCATACGTAGTTAAGGTAAAGGTTGAGCCGTTGGCGTAAAAAGCGAAGTTAAACTGTAGAGTGTCATCGCATAATGTTTCAAGGTCATTATCTAAAAATGCATAATGATATTCTGCTCGAACAAAGTTAGAAGAAAAGTCAACTTGAGTACAAGGCTCGTTATTAACATAAACTCCATATGTTTTGTCTGTCTTAAGCTTTATTTTGTCATTGTTATAGATAACTGCTGAATAACTACCGTCACTATTTTGTGTTAGTACTATATTCTCAAGCGAAAAACTAGCAGTATCTGATTCAACAGTAGTAGTGACTTGATTGTCATTAATCAACCCTGTTATATATCCCCACACTCCACCTTCTGCTGTGTAATAATAATTAAGCTGTATACCGCAATAGGCAGTTATTCCTACAAAAATTATCCCTAAAAAAGAAAATACATAGACTCTTGAATTAGGATATTTAAAACATAGAAATATGATAATTGTTGCAACTGCTATGAAGATTAGGTCATACCAAAAGCCTGAATCAAATAATAGACTTATCATTATGCCACCTCCCCAGTTGTATTTATCTCACTACATTCTAAAACTTCAAAATAGCTTAAGCCACTATCTTCTAATAATCCAGAATACTTGTAGCCTGCATTTTCTATAATTGAAACATCTATTGTTACTGATAGAAATATGTTTTTAGAATAAGGTAGATATTCCTCTATAAATTCTTGCTTGAGCTTTAAACCGTAATAATTATCTGTCAAATTTACTAAGTCAAAATCATATACGTCAACATCGATTATTGATTTACCTTGAAAATAATTACCTGCTGACGAGCTAGAACCATCAAGAGTAAATGTTGGGCTTCCGTGCAGTAAGCCAAAGCTTGAGTCCTGGCTATTACGTGCACCATCGGCAGAGATAGTAACATAAATTGTGTAGTAAGACTTGATATCATTAATTACCTTGGTAGTATCTTCTTTGTTAATCATAGTGCCTTCATCCATATTGTCTGAATCACTTGTAAAGTAATTAAAAATATCTCCAAATTCAAAGACGAATGTGCCTTGAGTTCCTGCTGGCAACTCTTGTATCGATTGATATAGGCTATATGCTAAATAATCGATATTGTAATTATAGTAATAATTTGTGTTTCCTGAATAAGCTATTCTCTCAGAATCATTATTAAATTCATCAGCGCCATTCCATTGCACATAATTATCGCCTTTAAACATCATACGAACATACTCTTCCCCTGTCTGTAAAAGGAAAGATGATTCGCTTGTTATTGGATTTGTAGAACCTGTAAAATTGCTATTATCTAAAGCTTCATATTCATAGCGTGATGTTGACACTTCGTCCACAAACACATTGTAATAACTTGCTTTGTATTCACTTCCAAATATCCACCAACCTGAAGTATGAAGCTTGTATGTTGACGTTTTAAAATGGTTAGTAAGATCTGCAAGTGAATTTGAATCAAAGTAGTCTTTATTATCCATAAATTCCTGGACAGCATTATCTACATAGCTAGAATAATCATCATAATCAACCCACTCAATCTTATCTTCTGGGTTGTTGGCAACATACTGGACACCTTGAGTATAGATATTTGTTCTGTTGCTGTCTGTAAAATAGTTAAGTTGCACATCAAATAATTCAAGACCATTCCCATTTTGATTTGAATTATATTTTACCTCTATCACGTACTCACTTGTCCCGTCTTGTTTGTTCAATACTCCAGGATTGATGACGGTAGAAGTTAACTTTTGAGCACCATATTCTAAAATATACAGATACCAACAACAAACAACTAAACACAAAACAAAAATCAAAACTCCAAACGATATCCCTATTTTTTTTGCTGTGCTCATTGTGTTATCTCCATAATATTTTTTCGACTTTTATGCTACTATCTCAACATTTGAATAATCTTCAATATCTGCTGTGTTGAGTTCGTTCTCTGATTCATTCTCTGCGTTTTCTTCTGTTACTTCTTCTTGAACTTCCTCTCCAGCTGTCCAGGACTTCCACTCTTCTGTAAGTGTGTTTCCGTGCTCGGATGCAAGTGCAAGCGAAGTTATCATAAAGCCAAGTACTACGATAGCAATAAACGATACTATTGTAGTAATCACTATTTTTGCTTTACCTCTTAGCATTGTTTTTCTCTCCTTTTTGCTTAATCTAGTACTAGCGACTTTTTTCAAGTATTTGGTTAATGGCTACAGGACTTCCACCTGTAGATGAATTAGCTTAGCGATAACCTAATTCCGTTCAAAAGGAGGTCAATGTCACCTGTCGCTTAACTGTGTCTTTAATGAATTCCACCACCATTAACTTTTTCCGTTTTAACTCTTTTGTTTAAGGTAATATAGTCAATAACCATATCCTCAAAGATTGCAAGCTGTAAAATTTTCATATCTCTAAGTCTTCTATATCTTGAAAGAGTGAATTGAGTTGATCTTGAGTGTAAGCTCGCCCTTTAAAATTAATGCTTGTATTTTCTTGCTCGAAATATTGCTTGTAATTTCCTGAGCAAATTTCCGAAGCGTGCTCTAAGCACCACTTAAGTGATAAATTGTCATTTGTTAACAAGAAAGCACTTTCTCGTATGCTATTTATCAATTTGTTGTAATTTACATTTGGGTAACTTGCAAGCTGAGCGTTTATAGCTTTTCCAGGACATATTTTGTGAAAAGCTGATAAAAAGTTGATTTGGTCTATGTTTAAACAAAATTGAGTGGTATTATCTTGAATATTGTCCAGATAGTTTGTTTCAAGCAACTTCTGTACTAAAACCTCAAAAGGAACGTTACCAAATATGATGGCTTGTTTAAAAGATTCTTTTAGGTTGGTCATACCTGCATCCATCTCCTCATTTGTCGGCAATGGCTCTTCGAGTGTTGGGTCTCCAGGAACGTGCAAGTAAATTCTTCTTTCATTTTTGTGCGGATTTGGAGTAACATTTGCAAAATGCTTTTTTGCAAGCTTTGAAACTCTTTGTGAAACCGTTGACTCTGATATATTCATTTTCTTTGCAAGCTCGGAGTTACTGTCCGTGCAATATCTTTTAGCATCTTGCTTGTTAATAATGGTCGACAAGATAAAGTAAAAGACTTTTTCCTCTTCGTTTAACTTCTTAGTTTTTAGTATTGCAGTCGGCACTGCTGTCCAATATCCCATTTTTTTTACCTCTCTGTAATAACTCATTAAAAAACGCTTTTCTAACAAACAAATCACTATAATTATGACTAGCACTGTCTGCATATCTTTTATGAAAGTCTCTAACAAACGATATTTGCTTGTAGTAAATCTGTTTACCTTTTTTTGTGTATTCACATTCTAAAGGCAACCATTTTGCGTAATCCACAACGAAAGGCACTTTTATAAAATAATCCCAATCGTTAACAAAATAGATTACATCCCCAACTCTAATGTTTTTAAAAGTCTCAAATGTTAAATGCACTAAGTCATCTTGCTCTTCTTGTGACGTTCCGAGCTCTTTCATAAATTCTTCTTTGCCTATTAAAAGCATTTTTTACCTCCTACTACTTATCACTTGACAGCCAAGATTTGAAATAAAAACAAATTCAATACTTTTTGTTTTTGCAGTCAAGTAAAAATTCTTTGATTTTAAATAACTTTTAGAATACACAGAATTTATTTGACCATTTGCACGCCAGCGGACGCAAAAAAAGCCAAGAAACGCAGGCTCTGTCATCCTAACAATCCTCTTGGCTTAAAATTTCTGTAATTGTCATAGGCAAGTATAGCTTTACCGTCGCACGGCCTGTAACCATTATCCTTGCACCATTGTTTAAACATTTCAATACTATTCATTTTTTACCTCCATTGGCGTATAGCCGACACCCTAAGGTGTTTCGTCTTAATTTACAAAGACTCATCAGGGCTATTTTGCAAATATTGTCGAAAATATTGAAAAAACCAAATTTTATGTTATACTGATTTGATAGCCAAACAGTATGTCGATTACTTTATGCTATCAAAAATTTACAAAGGAGAGAAATATGGGATTTATAAAAAACTTTATTGCAGACAGAAATGCGGGAAAACTGAAAGTTGAGAATCAAAGAGTTGAAGATATTAAAAATGAAGTTAAACGTCCTAAAAAGGAACAAGCAGAACTAGAAAAACACTTAAAGAGTGTTGGAATTAGAGAAAATAGGCAAAAACGTTATGATACATCTATGAAACCAATTGTCGATAACTCCACAAGATACAACACCGTTAATGTAGGCTCTGGCAACACTAAGAAAACTGGATTGAATGACAGTCAAGTTGCTATTGCAAATAAGCAAGCATCCAGCAAATCTCAAAAAACTACGAAATCTAAACCCAAAAAGAAAAAGTAGTTTCAAATCACCCTTCGGGGTGATTTTTTTTATTCACCAACAACATCGCGAATGTTTATAGTGATTTTGCCTCTTCTTAATGCCCTCTTATGCTCTCCATAGTATCCAACCATATAGCTTAAATACATCCCTAGTGTTACATTCTCGATGCCATCAAGCAATTTCCAAACCCTCTTAACACCCGGCAATTTAACACTTCCATCCTTCTCGATTGGAATTTGTTCTGCAATTTCGAGTACCGTTCTGTAATTTGACATATTTACCTCCCTTTTGACGCAACTAAAAGTTGCATTTTTAATAATTATAGCTACTATATGTTGCATTGTCAATAAAAATTGCAACTTTTTTTATAATTTTTTACTAAAAGTTAACATATATTGAAATTTTTTATAAAAAATGTAAACTAATCGAAAGGAGGAAATTATGAGAATAAAAGAACTAATGCAAGAAAAAGGCGTCCAGCAACAGCAAATGGCTGAATTTTTGAACGTTTCCAGAGCCACAATATACAAGTATCAACAAGGTAAAGCAGAGCCAAATATTAGCACTCTCATAAAAATTGCGGATTATTTTAACGTTTCTCTTGATTACCTGTGCGGTCGGCAAAACAAAAACTTAATTTTTGCCGACAGTTTGACGGAGACACAAAAGAAACTTGTTACCATTATTAGGCGTCTTACATCCGAACAAGCAAACTTTGCTTTAGGATATTTTTCTGAAATGTTAAAAATACCTTATTCAGAAGTAGCACCAAGCAAACCTATTTAAATTTAGTACTTGAAAAAGCCATTCTTTTGTTATACCCTATTTTTAGGGAGTGTTATGGATAAAGAATTTGCAAAGAATCTCAGCGAGGGATTAATAAAAATTATTGAAATAAGCAAATGGTTGTTTGATTGTACATACATAGAAATAGGCAGAAACGCAAAAAAATGGCAGGAAGATGGAAACAATACAATAGCTATTGATTCTAAGTCTAAAATGGAGGTGGAATCTATGGCTAAAATAAAAAATATCTATCATCGAGCAGATGGGAGATGGGAGTATGTAAAAACACAAAATGGTTACAAGATATATCTTATTGCTGGTACAAAAGAAAAATTAATACAAAAGATAAGAGAGGAAAAACAAAACCACAAAAGGCAAGTACAAAAAGAGACGTTAACATTTGTCAAATGGTGTCTTAGATGGCTTGAGGTATATAAGCAGGATTTACGCACTAGTTCTCAAAAAAGATACAAACAAATAATACTGAAGTATATCCAACCTTTTTTTAAAGAAACTGCAATAAAAAAAATTAATCAAGAACAAGTTCAGAAATTTGTAAATAGTCTTGTTGGCGAAAGGAACAAAGAATACGCTTTTCTGACTGTGCGACAAGCATTAAGACAAGCGTTTATAAACAAGAAAATAAATGAAGACATTTCATCAATGCTTGTCAAACCAAAACGTCATAGAAAAATACGACGAACTGCGATGAGCCTTGTAGAGCAACAAGAATTAATGAAAGTACTTAAGGAATACGCACCGAACGTTCAGATGTTTATCTTGTTTAGCGTAATACTAGGCACTCGCCGAAGCGAAACGATGCGGTTTAAACTTAGCGACATTAATGAACTAACAAAACGTGTTCACATAAGAGGAACTAAATCTTATGGTGCGGATAGAAACATCAAAATTTCTGATGATATGATCACCCTTTTGAAAAATAATGCAGAACGCAGTGAAAACGAGAGCTATTTTTATTTTAACCCTGACTATTATACAAAAATAATACAAGAGATTTACAATAAGGCAAAGATACGAGATAAAACATTACACGATTTAAGGCATACCTGTGCCACCAATTTACTTTATTTAGGAATGCCTGATAAATTCAGACAACAGTACCTAGGGCACGCTAATATTGCTATGACAAATGATGTTTACACCAATTTGCAGGATGATATAACCAAAGATGGGCTCATTAAATTATATAATAATTTATATCCTAAAATTTGACGAAGATTTTGACGAAGATTTTTGCCGTTTTTAACGTTCTTTAAATTGCTATAGCCCGCATAAATAAAGGGTTATAGCAATTACAAAAACGGCTGTAAATCCGTCGACTACGTCTTCGATGGTTCGAATCCATCCCTGCCCACCATAAAGTTAAAATCAAGTTTTGTTGTATATTCCAGCAGGTATGCTGGATTTTTGTTTTGTATAAATAATCACTATCTCTTTTGAAAGTGCATATTTTCAGATACAAAGCTAAAATGAAGTTTTATCATATTCCAGCAGGTATGCTGGAATTTTATTTATATATAAACACTTTTCTTATTTTTATCTATTTTGGGAGTGCATATTTTCAGATATATAGTATTATGTATAACATACTACCATCTATATATAGTATTTTTAATAAAAATCTAATCTATTAAAGCTTAAAACACAACAAAAGAAAGTTTGACAAAGGTTTGTCCTTTATTTATCTTCAGCTACCTTTTAAGGTAAGGTTAAACTAAATGCAAAAAAATTCCAAATTAAATTTTTAAATATCGAAAATTGTTTCTATAATTTTTAACTGTATGATATATTAAATATAAGAGGAAAGTATGTTAAGGAAAAGTGTGTTAATTACTGGTGCTTGCGGTGGAATTGGAGAGGAAGTTGTAAGCCTTTTTGCAAAAAACAACTATAATATAGTTGCGACTTATTATAAAAGTGGTACAGAAAAAATTAAAGCAATATGCGATAAATATAATGTTAAACTAAAAGCTATCTATTTAGATTTAAAAGACGAGAATAGTATAAAAGCTTGCATTGAACAGGCTTTTAATGAGGATTATTTGGAATGTGCAATCTGCAATGCTGGGATAAGCAAGGCAGAAATTCTTTTATCAGATGAGAGCGTTGAGAATATCGATGAGCTTATAAGTACCAACTTAAGAGGCACTATACTTTGTAATAAATATTTGGCTAAAGGATTTTTAAAGTTAAAAAGAGGAAACATCATCAACATATCCTCGATTTATGGTTTATATGGTGGTGCGTGCGAAGTGGTATATTCGGCAACTAAAGCTGGAATTATTGGGCTTACAAAAGCTTTGGCAGTTGAGTTAGCCCCTTTTAACATTCGTGTAAATGCTGTAGCGCCTGGCTTTATTGAAACTAAGATGACTGCTCGTTTTGCAGACGAACAAGATAAAATCAAAGATCTTACTCCCCTTAAACGCCTTGGTAAAGCTGAAGATGTTGCTAATGCTGTTTATTTTCTTGCTACTGATATGTCAAAGTTTATTACAGGCGAAGTAGTTACTATTAGTGGTGGTGCATTAAGGTTTTAAAAACCTTTTTAATTTTAAACAACGTAATCGCAGGCAATGTTTGTATTATTGTTAAAAAAAATACCCTAGCTGTAACTCAAGATGAGTTATCTAGGCTAAGGTGTTTTTATTTATACATTGGCGTTACAGCCAATTCTAATCATCAAAATGGTAATCCTCTCGATTTGCTTTGTTGTTAACATCGGAGTAAAAGTCAAAAGCCTTCATTATTTCGCTTAAGTCATCCTTTGGGTTAACTGCTTCTTTCAAGTCAAAGCCAGACGATTGAATTTTTAAAGATTTTGGCTCTTCTTCTACCGGTTTGGTATTCAAAAATTTATCTACCAAGCTGTCATAGTTTTCATTTTCTCCGCCTTGACTCAATTCTTCTTCACAAACTGGCTTAATATTTTTATGTCTATCAAATTGCGCTCGTTCAATCCTTACTTCTTTAGGGCTCTCTTGCATTTTTTTATCTTGTATCCTAGTTAAAAGCACTCGCATTGGATCACTAACACTTTCTGGAAGCACTTCATTCTTTCTAGCTTCAGTTTTATCAAGGATGGTCTCAATATCAGTTATAATTTTTTTATAGGATTTGCTTAGCAAAACTCCTGGGTATCGTGCATTTAATTCATTTAAAAAATCAAGCAAACTTAAATACACCATCCTTAATTGTTCGCCACGCAAAATTTCTAGGTTTCTACTACCCTCAGCCTCTTGCTTTTTTAACGATTCAAACACAGAAACAAAATTTTTTTGTTTCTTTTTATAATCTAAAACCTTCTTCTCAGCTTCAAGCACTTTTAATTTTTCTTCCATCAGGGACTTTTCATAACTAGCTTTTAAATCCGAGATAAACTTATCAACTTCATCTTTTTTATAACCATTATACTCAAGACTGAACATTTGCACCTACCTATATTGTCATAAATCTACATATTAATGATATCACAACTACACCAATAATTGCAAGAAAAATCCAAAGAGATATAAAATTAATTAAATACAATGATAAACCGATTGTTAAAAAAAATAGCGAATATGCAAGAAAGTAATGAAAGGGTTGTTTAAAAAAGCATGCCGTCAGCAAAGAGGCTAATGAAAATGCGATTATAACGAATACTAAATAATGTGATAAAATATTTAAACACAAACAATATACATACAATACTCCAACAAAAAATAGCAGACAGCCAAAATAACAAGATGAATCAAATTTAAAAAGTATACTTCTAATTATTAAATGTAAACCAATTGTTATACAAAAGATAAAAAACCATAGGTCATACTCTCTTGTTAAAATTATTGTTAAAGTTGTTGCAGTAATAAATAATATAATACTTATTATAAAAGACAACCTAAGTAAAGTTGTCTTTTTTATTGATAATAGTCGTCCTCTCATAAATATATTATTGTTTAGTTTTGTCATTTTTATTCTTGCTAGTTGCTTGAGTATTGTCTATTTTTGTAATATTTTTGTCGCTAATTTTATCCTCTGTCTGCTGTTTATCCTTTTTATTTACTCCCCTTTTTAACATTCTTTTTTCTCTCTTTTTTAACCGTTTTTCTCTCATCATTGCATTTTCTTTTTCAACGAACTGCGAAAAGCCCATTTCCTTTAAAGATTTCATTCGCTTATCTTTTGTCAGAAAATAAACCACAATTAAAATAACCAGCCCTACAACCACCAAGATTAAGCTTAGTAGCTGAGATACCTTTATTGCGCCTAGCATAAGGCTATCGCCACGTATACCTTCTATCCACGCTCTGCCTGCTCCATAAATTATTAGATACAAGCTTGCAACAGCTCCACGCTGTTTTATCCCAGATTTTCGCAATAGTAAAGTAAGCACAACAAACCCTAATATATCCCATAAACTTTCATAAAAAAAGGTAGAATAATGCCAAACTCCATCTATTTGTGTTGACAAGGGAAACCACATATGGTCAGGATTAGTTACTGCGATACCATAACAACATCCCGCAAAGTAGCAACCTATCCTTCCTATAGCCTGACCTAGAATTAAGCTAGGCACGGCAATATCGCCGACATCCAAAAAATTCTTTTTATGTATTAGGCAATAAGCCATTACACCTATAGCACCGCCTATAACACCGCCATAGATAGCCATTCCGCCATCCCAAATTCTAAATACTTCCCCAAAAGAATAGTGGTCGCCACTAAATATTACATAATAAAGCCTTGCACCAATTATTGCAAGTGGAAGCACATAACAGGCACAAATTACAAGGTCATCGGTTTTTAACCCCCTATATTTACCATTTAAGCAAGCAACAAAAACTGCCAAAGCCATTGCTAAGGCAATAATAAAACCATAATATGTCACTTCAAGTCCAAAGAACAAGAAATAGCTATCATAAAATCCAAACATATATTTATATTATAGTATTGTAATGCTAGCTTTGTCAATCATTTAATAGAATTATTAAAATTCTATAAGTCTAGTTTATTCTTTTGCTTACCCTTAAAACTTCATTAACCATTATTTCGTTGTTCTTATCAAGCTCGTTATAGCCAATCAAAAGCGTAGTGCTACTTCCATCTGAATACGCCCTGCCTAGCTCCATTATTTTTTTTAGAACAACTTTTGTTTTATCGTTATATTCTTCTTCAATACACTTAAAACATCTATCTAGTAGACGCAATACCTCTAGTATATCAAGAATAAAGAAAAGTATTTTATGCCCTCTCTCATTTAATTGTTCTACATAATTTATGCAATCTATAACCTTATTAAAGTTTATTTCGTTGGTTGTGCCATAGATGGTGGTAAAATTTCCAAACTCACAATCTTTAAACATAATTTGATTTTCAAAAGAGGTGTTTATTCCAAGAACAACTAGTTTTATGTTATTTTTTTTGCAATACTCTATAAGCGATTTAAAAGAGCTATCTTCATACAAATCATTACTAAACATATAGGCATTTCTTCTGCCTACTAACAATTTTGTTCCATTAAAAGGAATATTTTCTTGTGAAATAATTTGCTGTCGTGCTGGTATTATTTTGCAATAATAGTCCTTTGCATTTATGCCATTAATTTTTAAAATTTTTGTAACGACAAATTGTCCTTCCTGTACCATAGGCTTTGCTTCTACTTGTATCTTATCGCCCTTTTTAAGCTTTGAAAAATACTCCACTTCCTCTTTAAAAAAGACCCACTTACCTTTGGTTGTAAAGGCGTAGTTTTTTTCACATTGCCTTAATATACCCTCAAACTTATATGCGTTATCATCTTGCAATGACATAGCAAAAACTGGGGTATCTTGTGCAAAAGTTATGATATTATCATAGGTCAATATATCTTCCTTTAAAGCTTTATTTTCATTTGTTATTGAATTTAATATATCATCAATAGAGGCAAGTTTTTTAAAAGGTCGCCCCTTTCGCTTTCCCTCTGGCTCTAATATAAGGCCATTTTTAAACTGCTCTAAAATAAGAGCAATAAGCTCCTCTCTCTTTTTAGTTGTTGGCGATTTTATGCCTATTTCTCTAGCAAGACCTCTTAATTCAAAGACGCCAAGTCCTTTAACTTTAAGTTCCTGCTCTCTACTATATTGTTTTGTCATTTATCATCTCCAAATTATAATTTTAAAATAGCCGTCAAAGTTTGTCAACTATTTTTACCATATCGGTATAAAATAGACTATGATGCCTGCTAAGGCTGATAGTAAATAAAGTAATACTGTTATAAATACGTTTAATCCTACTTTTTTGTAGTTTGTGGTAAATAATACTATAAGTCCAACCCCCGCCCCTGCACAAAGACCGGCTACAAGTGCTGGAAATAGAATTACTTCCGACATAAAAAGCTCCACAATAAATACCGATGCTGCACAGTTAGGTATTAATCCAATCAAGCTGGCAAGAAGCACTTGAACAAATACATTCCCAGTAAACAAGCTTTTAAGCGGTTCTAATCCCCCACAGTAGCCATTTATTAGATTGATAATAAGCGTTGCAACAAATACGTAAATAAGGATTATAGCAGTATGTTGAAGAGCGTCTAAAAATATGTTCTTTGCACAGCAGTGTGAATGATTGTGAATATGTTCACTTTCATTTTCTGAGTGATGAGTATGTTCAAGCCCACAACAACAAGTTGAATCTATATTTTTAAGCTCCTCGTCTAAATTATCTGATAAATTCTGTTCGTTGCTTGGCAAAGTTGTTTGGTTTTGGGTGGATTTTTTAACAAGCATTTTCCGTCTTGCAATTAATTTGCTTATGCCATCTATAGCATAACCTACAATAATGCCATATATTACCTTGGTCGCAAGAAGTATCAATAAATCGGGTATAAAAGCCGGTTGTGAAAGCATTAAAGGGATCGCCTCATCACTTGTGGCAAGAAAAACTGCCATAAGTGTGCCAAGCGTTACCATTTTTTTTGAATAAAGCTGACTCATTACAGAAGAAAATCCGCACTGTGGAATACAACCTAAAAATGCCCCGATAACTGGGCCTGCCTTGTTGGTTTTATGGAGAATTTTTGAATATTTTTCATTGTTGTTATGAGAAAAATAACTTACAAGTAAGTAAGCTAAATAAAGTATAGGCAACACTATAAGCGTGTCTTTAAGAGCATCTAATAGTGCATCTAAAAATATATTCACTTTTCTCCTTTTGCCAATTAAAATGCACCATTAATGGTGCAATTAATTTATTCCGGCTTTATATCATCTATTTTTAACTGCTTAGTTTTCTTCTTCTTTGGAGGAGTAACTTCGCTGGCTTCTTTATTTTCTTGTTTACTCTCTTGTGTCGTTTCAGAGCTTTTTTCTTCTTCCTTTACCTCTTGTTTTATCTCTTCCTTCCCCTCTTCACTGATAGCTAAAACCTCTTGTGCTTTAAGTGCTTCTTGTTTTTCTTGTCTAAAATCTTCCATCCTCTTTGCACTTTCTTTTGGACTATACAAAATAATAGTTTGCTTATCTTGATAGCCAATCTCCCCATTCATATTAGCAGATATAAGTGCACTACCTATCATCTCATCAATCTTGCCATTGTTAAGAGTAGACACTTCACTATTATCAGCAAAAAGATTTATTGAGCCATTATTCATAGTGCCAACCTTACTGTCGTTTAACAGGTAGGTAATCTGACCATCAAGCATACTAACTAGGTTTGCATTGCCTTCAATTGCTGTAATTTTGCCTTTAATCATAGTAACAATTCTTGCCTTATCTCTGACAAACATAACCTCGCCGTTTGTTAAAGTTGCAAGTTCTGCCCTATCGTCTACAAAACGAATAAAACCATCATTGACAGTTCCTATAGTTGCTTTATCTTTAACATAATCTATAAAGCAATTATTGATAGTTGTAATGGAAGCCTTGCCACCAACAAGTGTTATTTTTCCACTTTTAAACAAGCCTATCTTTGCCTTGCCAGTAAGCTCTTTAATCTGACCATTTTCAACCATTTGCACTTTTGCCTTGCCTGAAATTTGATTAAAGCTACAATCAAAGCTTTCAAGTACTATCGCATTACCGCTTAGCGATACATTTTGGCATTTATTCAAAATATGAACGCCACTTGACAAAGTAAAGTTAGACTCCTCATCGTGAATAATTGGATCTATAACCTTGTTATTCTTTTTAAAAAAGCACATTTTTGCCTCCGTTTACTAAATATACCATATTAAATTGAAAGGTGCAATCAAATATTCAAAAATTTTCAAAAATTTTCAAAAAATAATCAAAATGTTGTTTTTTAGTTGACTAATCAACTTGCTTTGCATATACTATCTAGGTATCAAGAAGGCGAAGATGAACAAATTGTTATTAAGTACATTCACATTTTTAAAAAAACAACTTCAAAGTTATATTAATGAGGAATTTAAAAGTTACAACCTTAAAAGTTCTGAGATATTTTTTATGCAAATTTTATATAACGAGGGAGAAAAATCTCAGATAGAGATATCTAAGATGCTTGAGTGCGACAAATCGCACATACATAGGACACTCGTCAAGCTTATAGACAAAGATTATATTAGACATGTAGAAAGTGACCATAATGAGCATATAAAAAATGTGAAGCTTTCGCTAACAGATAAAGGCATTGAAATTTCAAAACTCTTTGACAAAGTTATGAAAAAATGGGATAAAGCGATGAAGGAAGGCATCTCGCAAGACGAATTAAAAACAGCAAAAAATGTTGCCTTAAAGATTATTAATAATGCCTTAAATTTTAAGAAGATGGAGAGTGGAAATGTTTAAGTTATTTAAATACCTTAATTGGAAAGAATGGATTTTGTTATTTTTAACTTTAGCTGTTGTAGCTGGGCAAGTTTGGTGCAATATTTCCATTCCAAAATGCACTTTTGAGATAAATAGCTATTTTGCTGAGCTTGAGACTGTTTCAGAAAACTGGAAAAATATTGTTCTTGTTTGTTTAGAGATGCTAGGCTACGCTTTGGGCGTGGTGCTTTGTGCAATTGTAGCTCATTTTTTATCCTCTTATGTTGTCAGCAACTTACTTGCAAAGGTTAGGAGTAATGTCTTTAAAAAGGTAAACGATTTTTCAGCAAGCGAGATAAACAAGTTCTCTATTCCCTCACTGATTACCCGCTCAAGCAACGATATAACACAGCTTCAACAAGTGCTAACGATGACGATTACTATGGGCTTGCAAGCTCCGCTCACTGCCATACTTGCCATAATCAACATTGTTCAGCTTTCTCAGACAAATTCAGCTTGGCAGTTATCTCTTGTAAATGTCGTATCAGTTATAACTATTTCTATAGTAGTATTTATTATCATATTTGCAGTTGTTCCTAAATTTAAAAAGATACAAAAGGCAACTGACGGGCTTAACCTTGTAACTCGAGAAAACTTGACAGGGCTTAAAGTTGTTAGAGCTTATAGTGCAGAAAAAACTCAAGAGGAAAAATTTACAAAGGTAAACAACAACTACTCAAAACTTAGTATTTTTGTAAACAGAGTTCTAGCCATCATTGATCCAAGTCTTAGCTTTATAATGCAAGGAACATCTCTTGCAATAGTTTGGCTGATAGGTTTTCTTGCACAGCAAAACCCTACCCTTGTACTTGCAACACAGACCTATACTCAATACTCAATTTTTATTATAATGAGTTTTACCTTACTATCTGTGTTATTTATGTTTGTACCTCGTGGAATTGTTTCTGGCAGACGAATTAATGAAATACTTGACACAGAAGTTTCGCTTGCTGACGGTCAAGGGCTTACCTCTACTAGCAAAGGGACAATCGTATTTAAAAATGTATATTTTAGATATCCTGACTCTGATGCCGATGTGCTTGAAAATATTAATTTTGAGGTTAAGCAAGGTCAAACGATTGCTTTTATTGGCTCAACAGGAAGTGGTAAAAGCACGTTAATAAATCTTATACCTCGCTTTTATGACTGTTCTGACGGCGAGATTTTGGTTAATGGCGTTAATGTAAAAGATTATACACAAAAAGACTTGCATAATATAATCGGCTATGTGCCTCAAAGAGGTATGCTTTTTAGCGGAACGGTAAAAGAAAACATCAAATATGGCAACGAAAATGCGACTGACGAAGAGGTTAAAAAAGCCATTGAAATATCTCAATCAAATTTTGTATATGCTTTCCCTGAAGGGCTAGACTATCGCATAGCTCAAGGTGGCAAAAATGTCTCTGGTGGACAAAAGCAAAGGCTTTCTATTGCAAGAGCAATCATCAAAAACCCTGACATCCTTATTTTTGACGATAGTTTTTCAGCTCTTGATTACAAAACAGACAAGATTGTGCGTGAAAAATTAAATCAAAGCTATAAGGATACTACAAAGGTCATAGTAGCTCAAAGAATAGGTACGATTATGAATGCTGATATTATTGTTGTACTAAATGAAGGCAAAATTGTTGGCATAGGCAAACATAATGAGTTGTTAGCTTCGTGTGACGTATATAAGGAGATTGCACTATCCCAATTATCAAAGGAGGAACTTAAAAATGCCTAGACCAATTAGCAGTGTAGAAAAAGCTAAGGACTTTAAAGGTTCTCTTAAAATGCTTTTAAAAAGATTAAAAGAGCATAGAGTAGTTATTGCTATCTCGCTATTCTTTGCTTGTCTTGCAACGGTGCTAAGCATTGTTGGACCACTAGTTTTAAATGAAATGATGAAGATACTTTTCTCAGAAACAGGCATTGTATTTAGTGAAGTTACAAGGTATGGTATCATAATCGTTTGTATGTATATTGTATCTGCTGTGCTTGGATATTTTCAAGGCTTTTTGATGAGCAAGGTCTCTGTAGGAGTATCTCAAAAGTTGCGTTCAGAAATTTCAGTAAAGATAAACAAACTCCCCCTTAAATACTTTGACAAACATAGCTATGGCGATGTTTTATCAAGGGTTACCAACGATGTTGACACAGTGGGCAATACTCTAGAGCGTACCCTCTCCTCTCTTGTTACCTCTTCAATAATGATAGTTGGTATACCTATTGCTATGTTTACAATGTCATGGCAACTGACACTTTTGTCACTTCTTCAAATTCCACTTGCTTTAATTGTTGTGGTGCTCGTTGTAAAATTTAACCAAAAATATTTTATCAAGCAACAAAAACTGCTTGGCGATGTGGATGGCTATATTGAAGAAAACTTTTCTGCCCATAATGTTGTAAAAGCTATTAATGGCGAGGAAAAAGCTCAGCAGACTTTCGACAAAATAAACGACAGCTTAAAGGTAGCCTCAAGAAAGGCACAGTTTTTCTCGGGACTTATGATGCCAGTGGTAAACTTTACAAGTAATATAATTTACGTTTTAATCTGTCTTGTGGGAGCGTTTATTGCCATTGATACTAACAATAAAGAATTTTTAGCAACCATCATTACCTTTTTAACCTTTAGCAAGCTTTTTAACCAACCGCTCTCGCAGATAGGTTCGATTTCTGGAACTTTGCAGTCTACTATGGCAGCTGCTGAGCGTGTGTTTGAGTTTTTAAACGAAGAAGAGCAGATAGACGAAAGCAATAAAACCTTGACTATAGAAAATGTTAAAGGCAAGGTAGAGTTTAGGCATGTAAACTTTGGCTATAGCCCTGACAAGCAGATAATTTATGACTTTAATTTTATCGCAAATCCTGGCGAAAAGATAGCTATAGTTGGGCAAACAGGGGCTGGAAAAACAACAATGGTCAACCTTTTGATGAGGTTTTATGATGTGACTGATGGCGAAATTCTTATTGATGATATACCAATAAACTGTATGAACAGAAGTTATGTGCGTTCGCTGTTTGGTATGGTACTTCAAGATACCTGGCTTTTTGAAGGCACTATAAAGGAAAATCTTCGTTTTGGCAAACCTAACGCAACTGATGAAGAAATTGTCAAGGCTTGCAAAATGGCAAACGTTGACCACTTTATTAGAACAGAGCCAAATGGCTATGACAATATGCTTTCTGAAGAGTCAAGTATCTCAGCAGGACAGAAACAGCTTTTAACGATTGCAAGAGCAATGGTACAAAATGCACCTATGCTCATACTTGATGAGGCAACTAGCTCAGTTGATACAAGAACGGAAATCTTAATTCAAACCGCAATGGATAGATTGACAAAGGGAAGAACAAGTTTTGTGATAGCTCACAGGCTTTCTACCATCAAAAATTCAGATAAAATAATAGTTATGAAAGACGGCAATATTGTTGAAGTTGGCAATCACGAGGACCTGCTTAAAAAAGGCGGGGTTTATAAGGAGTTATATACAAGCCAATTTGAAAGTGGCGAAGTTTTCTAAGGAGGGATTATGGCAGAACTTGAGCTAAAACGCATCTTTAAAGATTATAAACTTGAAAATAAAACAAAATTTACTGCACTGACCGATATAAATTTATCTTTTGATAAAGGCGAGCTTGTATCCGTTGTTGGAGAAAGCGGAAGTGGCAAAAGCACACTTATGAACTTGATTGGAGGGCTTGACTCTGACTATAGCGGTCAAATAATAATTGACGGGATCGACTTAAAAACTTTTAAAGACAAACAACTAGATGATTACAGAAAGAAAAAGATAGGCTTTGTCTTTCAGTCCTTTAACCTGATACCGCACCTATCCGTGATTGACAATGTCACAATCGCTCTTACCCTTTCAAATGTTAAGGAAAGCGTAAAAAACCAAAAAGCAATCGAATTACTCACAAGGCTTGGACTTAAAGAAACATAAAGAAAAAACCTACACAGCTCTCAGGCGGACAAAAACAGAGAGTGGCCATCGCAAGAGCTTTAATAAACAATCCAGATATCATTTTGGCAGACGAGCCTACAGGAGCACTTGATAGCGAAACTACCTCTCAAATTCTTGAAATATTAAAGGATATAGCAGATAACGACAACAAACTTGTAATAATGGTAACTCACTCAGAAAAAGTTGCCAAAATTTCTTCTCGCATAGTTGAAATTTCTGACGGAAAAGTTGTGCGAGATGAAAAGAAATTAGATTATCAAAAAGCTGAGAGAAAAGAAGGTTTACTATCTTTTCAAGTTGTAAATGAAGATAAAAATAATGTAAACACCAAACCTAACAAAAAGAGAAAGGAAGGTCATCTATCTTTCTTCTCTGCCCTAAAATTATCCTTTCATAATATGTGGGCAAGCAAAACCAAAAATATTTTAATGGCGGTGGGCGTTTCAATTTCGCTGATTTCCTTGATTTTAATGCTTTCTTTAGGCTCTGGACTGACTGGCTATATCGACCAGCTAGCACAAGACTATTCAAACCCTAACTATGTGACCATCTCAAAAAGCGGACTTGACAGAGATGGAAATGAGCTTCCTGATGAAAATGGTGGAAACTTTATGATTCCAAATATGTTTACCGAGCCTGAGATTGAAGATATTAAAAACGAGCTTAACGATTACCTTTCAGACCAAGGCAACGCTTTTCAGATTGTTACAACGGGCGAAGAGCCAAATTTAACCTTTGGGTTTAGCTCGGTAACTTTCTCAATGGGTTATATATCAAAAGTAGAGCAAACTGACTCCCCGCAAGGCTCACAAGAAAGTCAAGAGAGTACAGAGCACACTTCAAACAGAGAAAGCATTTTCTTTACCTACACCACTCCACCCTATTACGGACAAGAGCAGATGATTGCAGGCTCTTTGAGTGGAGATGGAGAAATAATGCTCTCTTCTTTTTTATATCTATTATACTTTTGTCTACTTATATAAGATTTTTTACAATTGCCAATACTTTGTCAATTATTATTTATTATACTGCTTACTTTAAAAACTAAAAATGCCGACTATAATGTCGACACTTTCTGCAAAGAGATTTACTTTTTAGCAAACTTTGAAGCTAAGATTGATGTTACAAGAGTTATTGCACTAAGAATCAAGTTTAAAATTAAAGCCCAGCCAACAACAAGACCATTACCACCACTAGATGCACCATCTAAGTGAATAAATGTACATATTAAAGAAATTACGCCAAAAACAACTAAGCAAATAGATAAGATGACATTTATAGTGTTAGCAAGTTTAGTTATTTTAGACTCTTTAACAACTCCAAAACTTACAAGCAGACCATAAATTGAAATCAGTATTATTACTGCACATAAAATGGTTACAAATAAGTTAGAAAGAGCCATCATAATTTCAGCACCCTCGCCTTCAAAGTAATGCTCAATAATGTCATACCCGCTTAAAAGTTGTGTACTTTCCGAATTGTAGCTTAATGTGATATAAGATTGTGATAAAAATACAAACATTAATATCGCAAGCACAATATTTGCAGTGTACATTAATTTTGTTTTTAAACTCTTCATATTTCCCCTCCTTGAGTTCATTGTAAAATATTACATATTATAAAGTCAAGCAAATTGTGATAATTTTCTACATTATTTAATTTATTGAAAAACTTTTTTGTCTAGCCTATTCTACATACAAAAAATGTCGACAAATATCGACATTTTTCTTATATCTATTTCTTTAAATTCAAATATTCTACTAAGCAAGCAAGTGCAATAATGCTAAATTCCACTAATTCTGATGCTACAGCAAGGATATAAAGTATTATAACCTTTTGCAACAAAAAAAACTAGCTAAGCCTTTTGCTTTTGCCAGTTAATTTTTGTCTATTTTTTATCATCAACAATCTCTATTTTTTCTGCTTGCTTTTTTGATTTTTTTGGTGCATCATTATTGTCGTTCTTGACCACCTCAGCAATGCTTGTAAACAGACCTGCTACATTTTGAATATCGCTTGGCACAATAATCTTTGTTGACTGACCATTTGCCAGCACCTTTAATGCCTCAAAACCTTGCAAAGTTATATATGCAGTATTTGGGTTTGCTGAATTAATCAAATTAATTGCTTGATTTTCGCCTTCTGCTACTGCGATAAGTGCCTCTTTTTGAGCTTCAGCGGCAAGAATTTTTGCTGTTTTATCTGCCTCAGCTCTTAAAATCTTTGCCTGTTTTTCGCCTTCGGCGACTAAAATACTAGACTTCTTTTCTCCCTCCGCACGCAAGATTTGTTCACGCCTTTCTCTTTCAGCTTTCATCTGCTTATCCATTGCATCTTGGATATCTTTTGGAGGTAGAATATTTTTAAGCTCCACCCTATTGATTTTAATTCCCCACGGATCAGTCGCCTCGTCTAAGATAAGCCTCATCTTTGTGTTAACTGTATCTCTTGAAGTTAAGGTTTGGTCAAGCTCAAGCTCGCCAACTATGTTACGAAGAGTGGTTGCTGTTAAATTTTCTATCGCTCTGATAGGTTGTTCTACGCCATAAGAGTAAAGTTTAGCGTCAGTAATTTGAAAGTAAACTACAGTATCAATTTGCATAGTAACGTTATCTTTTGTTATCACAGGCTGTGGTTTAAAGTCTGCAACGATTTCTTTAAGTGAAATAGGCTTGCTTGTTCTGTCAAAGAATGGAAGTATTATATGCACGCCTGTTTCAAGAGTTTTTCTGTATTTACCAAGTCTTTCAACCACTACTGCTGTTGCTTGCCTAACTATCCTAATTGATAAACACAAACTTATCAATATCAAAACACCTAAAACTATTAGAACTATTGCCCAAGGACTCATTAGTTTTCCCCTCCTTTGTCATTATCTTTAGCTGTCTCATTATTTTTAGTTTTTTCAGCCTTTTCATTGTTATCTTTGCTAGCCGAGTTATTTTGTGGCTGAGGTGTATCCTCATTATTTGCCACCTTATCTTCAACTGCCTTTACAAGCAGTTTATTTCCGTCAATTTTTTCAACTTGAACAAGACTGCCCGCTTTGATTAAACTGCCATCACTACTAACTGCAGTCCATACAACATCATTTACCTTAACTGCACCGATATGTTCAAAATCGGTATCTTCAAGCAGTCTATATCTTTTACCGACCAAAGAATTTACATTAGTTTTTGTATTCATATTTTTAAATAGCAATTTTTGAGCATACTTTCTTATAAAAATTATAAGCAAAGCTGTAACGACCACAAAAATGGATATTTGAATTTCAATAGCTATTCCGCCAATCGCCGACAAAATAAAAGGCACAACCGCTCCGCAAGCGAACCATACTGAAACGAGATCTAAGGTTATAATTTCAATTATCAGTGCTATAGCAATTACAGCCAGCCATACCCAAAACATTTCTTCCATAATCTACTCCAATTTTTAAAATACTTTTAATTTGCAATTTTTTGATGCAAACATTTAATAATGTTTATCTCTTAAGTAACATATTAACATATATTAATATATATGTCAACTTTATTTTAAAACAAACATAAAAAATACCAAATACAAAAATTAATAAAAATTTTTAAAAAATAGTTGATTTTTTGTATTTTTTTTGCTATATTATAAGAGCAAACCTTAACTTACAGTATTTCTTAGCTTAAGGATAAGGCGATTTTATGCGGGAGTGGCTCAGTGGTAGAGCGTTGCCTTGCCAAGGCAAAAGTCGCGGGTCCGAATCCCGTCTTCCGCTCCATAATGGTACCATCGCCAAGCGGTAAGGCCAAGGTCTGCAAAACCTTCATTCCCCGGTTCAAA
>CASFPO010000005.1 GCA_949296805.1 uncultured Bacillota bacterium
ACATCAGATTTTATTTGGATAACAAAGTCAATTTCAGCCCTGCTGGTTTCATTAGACCAATAAAAGACTGGTAAATCTTTAATTGTCTTAAATTGTTGTAAAACATACTGTTCGGCTATAGCTCCTTTAAATTCTTCAAATATACGATTACCGTCAATAATCGTATCTGCTTGTAAATCTGTCATTGCACCTAATAGACCAACATCCAGGACAAATAACTTAAATGAGTTGAAATCTTCATAAGCAGTAATTGGTAAATCTGGTTTTGTAATTTTATTTACTCTGTATACTAAGCCACTATTAATTAGCCAAGACAAAGCAGCTTCAAAATCTCTTGCACGAGCTCCTTCCTTTGCTGCTCCATATATAAATTTTTTATTTTCCTTACTTAACTGTGCCGGAATAGATTTCCATAATAACCTTATTTTTGCAACTGTATTAGTAGGAATATGTTTTGTAAAATCTTCTTCATAAGCAGAGAGAATTTCTTTTTGCAGATTTCTAACACTTTCAAAATCTTTGTTTTCAACAAAATCTTGTACAATTTCAGGCATTCCTCCAACATAACAATATTGTTTTAAGAGCTTTTCATACTTATTATTAAATAGTTTTATTGTTTTAAAATCTTTTTTGTTTAAAAGTTCAACAAACCTTTCTTCTCCCATTGCTAATAAAAATTCTTCAAAACTTAATGGGAAAAGATTCATAAATGAGACCTTACCAACAGGGAAACCCGTCCCTTCATGACAAGCAACACCTAACAAGCTTCCTGCAACTATAATATCGTATTGAGGAGCATTTTCTCTAAAATACTTAAGTGAAGTTAAGGCTCTTGGGCATTCTTGAATTTCATCAAAGATTATCAAAGTATTTTCCGCATTAATTTTTGTCTTTGTTGCAAGACCTATATCCATAATTAAACGCTCAGTATCATAGTCGATATCAAAAATCTCTCTGCTTTTTACATCAACATCAAAGTTAATATATGCAACTTGCTCATAATACTTTTTCCCAAATTCCTGCATTAACCAAGTTTTACCAACTTGTCTTGCACCTTGTATAACCAAAGGTTTATGATTTTTTTTGTTTTTCCAATCAATCAGATGTTTTAGTGCGTATCTTTGCATGCTTAAATCCCTCATAATAACACAAATATTCTAACACAAACTGTACATTTTTTACAGCACTTTTGATATATAATCACACATTTTTTACACGACTTTTAAAGCTTATTTACACATTTTTGACAGAACCTTAAATCATTAATGATGTAATTTTCTAATCCTAGTTGTTGTTTCACCTTATAAAAATCTTTTCTAATTCTTCGTTTCATGATTTCTTTTTTATTTTCATCACCTGTTAAAAGACTGTTTAAGGGCTGTTTTGTTATAATCATTTTCTCAACCAACGGTAAAAGATAAGGATAACGCTTCTCTAAAACCTGAAATAATTGCTTCAGTTGTTTATTTGATAATATTTGGATCTCTCTTTTTGATATATTTTTCACTCTTTTGACTTCAAAACAACAAGTTTTATCAATAATACCTTCTTTTTGAAAGTGTTTAATTATTTGATTAAGTAATGCTAAAACATTTTTAATTCTTCCCTCTGTTATCCCGTTTTCCTTCATACTCAATTTAAATTGTTCAATATCTTGTATTGTTATATCTTTTAATTTGTATTTCCTGAAAAATGGAAGTATTTGAGAATTAATAAATGATTTATAAGTTTTTTTAGACCAAGACGATAGTTTACAATTTTTTATTTCCATAAATAAATTTATGGCATCAATTAAAGTTATATCGGAATTTTGGGACAAAATATTTTTATCAATTATTTTAAATGTTTCTTCTTTTTGTATTATTTCAATATA
>CASFPO010000006.1 GCA_949296805.1 uncultured Bacillota bacterium
GAATTTAATTGCAATTCGATACAGAAAAAATTTGCTATTGTACAAAAGCCTATAGCTACCAAAAAGATAGCTAAATATTTTATTAAGTTAAGGGTTCCCACGTTGATGGCGGTAAAATACCTCCTGGTTCTTCTGTATCAGCTCCTGGTTCTTCTGTATCAGTTCCTGGTTCTTCTGTATCAGCTCCTGGTTCTTCTGTATCAGTTCCTGGTTCTTCTGTATCAGGTTCTTCTGTATCAGTTCCTGGTTCTTCTGTATCAGCTCCTGGTTCTTCTGTATCAGTTCCTGGCTCTTCTGTATCAGGCTCTTCGGTGTCGTCTGGCATAGGCAATTCAATAACGTTATCTTGATTGCTATTATTAAATAAAGTTGGTTTAAACACTGCAGTTAATGCAAATGCTAAAGCACATAAAGCTAAAAATACTGATGCAACTCTAAAAAATTTTCCCATATACACCTCTAAACCTCTATATTTATAAGAGGGATATTGTAAATAGAGTCTTCGTTATTAAACCAATGATGAAGAGAATAATATGTAATGCCAAGATCGCTATTATCATTAAAATAATCAAAAGTCGTCGATTCTCTTAAAACAAATGAATTAATAAACAAGTAATCAGCTAAAATGTTATCACAATCAATATCTTTCAAAACAAAATAATCAGTTAAATCAATATTATTTATTACACCTTTACCAGGCTCAATTGAAATATGATGACCAATTAAATTTTTAGTCAAATTAGAAACTATTGTTATAACATTCGAGGCTATATAATATTGATCACTTTCATTATTTAATAACTTATATGTATAACCATCCTTTGATAATCCATTAATAGTAAATAATTGAGTTACTTCTTCATAATTAGATGATAATAGATACGGAACTCTAATCTTAAAACTATTACCAATATCATTGCTTGCAGTTAAAAATATTACATCAGAATAAACTTCGCCTCTATCTCCATAAGTACAAAAAGCATATTTCAAGTTAAACTCATTATTTACCGTTTGTTCAAAACCAAATAAAACTAATGCAGGAGTAACAGATAGTAAATTCTCACTATCATATTTGCCTAAAAAGGTAGAAAATTTAATATAAACTAAACTTGAATGTTCGGAATTTCCCAACAGTCTTTCTACAGTAATAAAACTACTTGATGATAAATCTGAAGCATAAGTAGAATTAAACATACCTATAAGATATGGATCATAAACTGTTTCAGAATTTGCATTAAGTGAATTATAATTAATAAAATAATCTAAATTTTCAGTAGCTGAATTATTAGCTTTTAAATAATAATTTTCTGCATTAATATAATTGTCATTATCTTCGACAGTTCCTAAGTTAGGATCATAAACGCTATCTCCACGACTATCTTCAATAGATGGTGGGGTATAAGTTGAACTTACTTCATCAGAATTCTTATTGTTACCTAAAAACAAACCTACAAATAAAGCTAGCGCCACTGCAAGTATTGCTATTAATATATAATTAAATGTTTTCTTTTCCATAATTTCTCCTAAAATATGCCTGCAATTGATTGTATAAGCCAGACTATTAAACTAAATAGTCCGGGCACAAATATTGCTAGCAATAATAAAACTAAAAATGTTTTCATTTTTACCTCAATACAAAAAATAAGTGGTAAGGGGTAAGAACCCCAAACCCCTTATTTTATATTCTTAAAAAATTTACTATAGACTCTGTACCTATATCAATAGTAGACTCAATTGTCTCTGAGTTATTAAACCAAGATTCTATCTCTTCAACAAAAGATAAGTCATGAATTGAACCCATTATTAACACAGTAACTACAAAACCTAATACGATAAAAAATATCGTTGCTAATACTGTTATAATTGTTTTACTCATATTTCCCTCTCATTTTGCTATTTTAGTAGTGCAACTGAAACAGGTTTTGCTCCATAGGTAGAAAATTCATATCTACATTCTACAGGCTGAAGATATTTGAAATTTTGGAATTCCTCACGAGATACTCGATACTCCTGGATTAATGCATTGTCTATGCCTGTGTCAGTGCTAATTTTTTCGCCAGATGCACACAAAACTATAAACCTCTCAGGTTGAGCATCTACTAATTTACCTTCTTTATTTTCAAAAGCTGGAGTTGCCTCTTTATAAATTTTTGATAATACAATACCTTTTTCAATTATTAATCTTTTTGTTGTTGCCATTTTAATTCTCCTTATTAATTTATATTTTTTAATTAAAGCCTTGAACTAGCCTTATATGTGCCTGCCAATTCAACAGGGCTTACAGTATTATTAAATTGTTTAAAAGTCGAACGCTTAAAAAGTGTCGACGTCGGAACTTTTATATTTTAATATAACGGTTTCTTAGCACGTTTTGTTGCATTGCATCCAGCTTGGTATGAATCATAAACTCTTGTGTTTGAGTCTTTAAGACCTTTGTCAATTCTACCCATACCAAATGCTAATCTCTCAAGAGGATGATACTTACTTTTTCTGCGTCTTGTTGTATACCTTCTTGATGAGCGTCTATATGTACTTGTATATGGCACTTCTCTCTCCCTTTTTTAAATTTTAATTCTTGTACTTGCGACTTTTTTTAAGTAATTATTGTTAGTGGCTATAGGACTTCCACCTATAGACGAATTAGCTCGGCGAACAGCTAATTCAGCTAAAAGGAGGTGAATAAATTAAATCGCCTACTGTGTCTTTAATGAATTCCACCACCACTAAAACGTTTTTAATTTATAATTGCTAAACAAGGTATACCTAATTTTCTTAAGTAAAAGAATATTGCAATCATATTATCATAACTAAAACACTTTATCGTTTCTGTTTTTGTCTTTACCTTATACTTTTCCATTTTTAACCTCACAATATATTTAAATACTTTTCGTTTTTCAAATATCTATGTATAAATTCATTGCACGAAACCGCTTTAGAGCCTATATAGAACTTGGCCATATATCTTATTTGACTTGTCATTTTAATCCTCCATATATACTTCTAACATCTCAAGAATTTGCCATACTGGAAGCTCATCGTCATATACAAAATCATCTTGAAGATGCTTTTCAAATGCCTTAATCTTGGTATCTAATCTATTTAAAATCATAGTAACTCTAGCACGTTTTAAATACTCTTTATTGAATAAAGCCTCATATCTTTCTAATCTTCTATAAGTTTCTATGGGTAATTGTATGTGGCCTTCTTTTAATACCTCAGTCTTTTTAGTATCTTTTTCCATTTTTACCTCTTTCTAATAACTCTTTAAAAATCGACTTTTTGACAAATAAATTATTGTAATTATGACTAGCACTATCTGCATATCTTTTGTCATCATCTCTAACAAATGATATTTGCTTGTAGTAAAACTTTTTCCCTTTATTTGTGTATACACCTTCAGGAGAAGGTCGCCATTTAGCGTAATCTACAACGAAAGGCACTTTTATAAAATACTCCCAATCGTTAACAAAATAGACTACATCTCCAACTCTAATGTTTTTAAAAGTCTCAAATGTTAAATGCACTAAGTCATCTTGCTCTTCTTGTGACGTTCCGAGCTCTTTCATAAATTCTTCTTTGCCTATTAAAAGCATTTTTTACCTCCTTAAAAGTTTATTTTTTAAACCTTACAATACTATTATAGTTAAAATAATAAACCTTGTCAACAAATTTAAGTTTAATTTTTAAACTTTTTTTAAAAAATGTATAATATAATTGAGGAGGTAATAATGAATTTACAAATAAAACTAAAAGAACTTAGAAAATTAGAAAACATAACACAAGAGGAATTTGCAAAAAAAATAAATATAAACTTATCTACTTATAAACAATATGAAACCAATAGGACTGAACCAGACATAGTAACATTAAAAAAAATAGCAGATTATTATGACATATCACTAGATAATCTTTGCGATAGACCTAGACCTTATGACCTGCCATCTACAACTACAAAAGATCAGAAAGAGGCTATTAATCTTATACTTCAATTAAATTCTATTAATACAATTAAAGCAGTATCCTACTGTGCAGGACTGCTTGCTAATCAAAATTAAAGAGGAAACTATGAATAATATTAATAATAGATTTTATAACCCACAAAAAAAATATTTTAGAAGAACTCCTGTATTAAGTGTGTATGAGAAAAAATTTTTCAAATTAATGAGAGATAAATTAAAAAACAATTTTATCATAACACCACAGGTTAATCTACAAACAATTATTGAAACTGACTCAAAAGAGAGAAACGATGAACTCTTCAGAAATATAGACTTTGGAATATTTGATACAGAAATGTATAATCCTATTTTAATGATTGAAATAAACGGACCTAACCATTACAACACTTCTTATTGGAAACGTAGAGACGCAAGTATTAATGAGATTTTAAATCAAGCAAATATTATGCTATATACTATAAATAACGAAGATTTAAATAAAGATATAGAAATATTGACTGACGAAATAGTGGGGTTAATATACAAAATTGAAAATTTAATCTATTATTAAAAGGAGCACAGATGCATAAAAATATAATTTTTTATATAATAAATAAATATAAATAAGCCGAGCTATTTTTAATAACTCGGCATAAACATCATAATTTCAGTACAAAAACAAATTATTTTAAGGAGAAATTATGAACAAAAAATTAATAGAAACTTTTTTAAAATATAGCAAAACAGCAGAATAAATTACTTGAACAAGTAACAAATTGTAATGTTGCAATAACAGAATTTTTAAGAGGCTTGTTAGATTCTTCAAAAGAAGAAAATAAAAAAGAAAAAAATATTCAAATAGTAATGTCAAAAGAAACAAAAAAGTCTACACCTAATAAATTAAAAGGAGTAGACACAATGAAAAAAAATTGTTATCATAGAAAAGACGGAAGGTGGCAATACTCTAAACAAGAAAATGGTATGCTATATTATACTATTGCTAACACTTACCGAGAACTTTTAGAAAAAATAAAAACAATAAAACCTAGACAATTAAAAATTACCAAAAAAGTTAAATCAAAAACTCTTACTTTCAATCAATATTTTAATTACTACATAGAAAACTATATTAAAACAAAAGACCTAAAACCTAATACGATTAAAAGTTGGATAGATATATTTAAAAACCATATATTACCATACTTTAATAAAATTAGTATTGATAAAGTCAATACAGAAATGATACAACAATTCTTAGCCACAATCAAGAAAGAACGAACACAAGAGATAATATATCAAAGAATTGTTAAAGTTTTAAATAAAGCATATATTACAGGAGCTATAAAGAAAAATATTACTCTCGGAATAGAAAAACCAAAAAGAAAAAATATTATTGAAAGACCACCTTTAACTTACGACCAACAAGTTGCACTTATTGATAAAATAAAAGGTACTAATATATATGCTTTTATTATGTTTTCAATAATTGTTGGCAGCCGTGCTGAAGAAACAGCTCAATTTAATTTATTATCTGATGTTAATACTAGCAAGAGCACAATTACTATACATAGTGTAAAAACTGTAAAAAACAAAACAAGAGAAGTGCAAGTTACAGAAGAGTTTATACAATTTTTAAAAAATAATATGAAAAACAATACGTTTGAACATAAAGCACAATATTACTCAACTAAACTTGCAGGAATATACAAAGAACTAAATATAAAAAACTGTTTACACGGACTAAGACATACTTGCGCCTCTAATCTTTACTTTTTAGGTGCTAATGATAAATATAGACAACTTCAGCTTGGTCATAAAAGTATTGTAACAACTAATGATATTTATACAAACATAATTGAAAACATACCAAAAGCTAAACTCCGCTCATTATATGGGAATTTATATCCTAGTTTTGACTAAACTTTTGACTAAACTTTTTACACAAATCAAAACACAACATAAAAATTTAGAAATAAAAAATACTAGATATAGTATAATATCTAGTATTTAAAACACTATATGGAGCAGGTAATGGGAATCGGACCCACGAATTATGCTTGGGAAGCACACATTTTACCACTAAATTATACCTGCATAATCAAGTTTACTTAATAATACCATACTTTTATAGGATTTTGCAAGTGAATTTTTAGATTTTGACCTTTTATAAGTATAATTATTTTTATATTTTCTCATTTTGTGCTATAATTTTAATCGGCGGATGAGAGCATTTTAAATGAAAAGGGTAAGATTGACCCACAAAAGCTGGAGGTAATTACCTTTGATGCTGTCAATAATGCATATTTAAAGATAGGAGAAAAGGTGGGTAATACCTTCAAAGACGGCTTGAGCTTGAAATAATTTTCGTTTAAAAATCTGATGGCATTAAGGTGTTGATGAACTTTGTTGCTGTGGGTAAGCGAAAGCCAAAATCTATGCAAAATATTTTGCATAGATTTTCAAAAATGCCGAGGGCATTTTTTCTGTGCCAGAAGGCACACGGCTTTCGCTTGCATCATCTCCACTAAAATATTGATAATACATAAAAATTATATGATTATTATTGACGACTACAAGAGATTGTGATATTTAATTAGTTTACTGAAAAAATTTGCATAAAATCATAGTGTAATTATTTATACATAATGATATAAATTTATCTTTACGAGATGTAGCACAGTTGGTAGTGCGCACGGTTCGGGACCGTGAGGTCGTGGGTTCGAGACCCGCCATCTCGACCAAGAGAAAAAACTGCGCTTCTGCCTAGGCAACACCTATAGGTGTTGCCGTTACGGCGGTGGCGCTTGTTTTTTCTCTTCGCAACCAAGCGTGATTGCTAAAGCAATCAGTTGCGACTTAGTATCTTTAAAGTTAGCTGTACCTCGCCACGCGGTATGAGGAAAGGATAGTTATAATCCTCTACGCCCTAACATTTGTTTTCGCCTTTCGCACCAAACGTAAATGCTTGTCAAAAGGGTACCCATAAAATTGTTAAATTTTATGGGACAAGAAAGAAACGAGCGACATCGTGAATTATCGTAAGATAATCACTTGAGCGTAGTTTATTTCGTTTTAGTGCGACTTCTTATTAGGATGATATTTTTTATTTTGCATTTTTGCTTGTTTTCGCTTTAAAAAAGCGAAAAGCTACGCCCTTACATTTGTTTTTGTATATTAAACTAAAAATCATTTTTCATACTTGACAAATCTTTCAACCCTCATTTTTAAAGAGTATTTTTCTCGAAGCTTTGCTATTTCTTTCATCATTGGCGACTTATGATGGAGGTCTAACGCCTCTTGACTTTCCCACTCGTCAATCAGCAGAACGGTCTCTTCGTCCTCCATCGGAAAAAAGTAGTTGTATCTTTTATTGCCACTCTCTTGCCTGATTTGTTCTACAATCCCGCTTGAAGTCATCTCCTCGGCAAATTTTCTAGCATTTCCGTTAATGCCTGTGTAATAAATATTGATTATTAAACTCATTTTGTCTCCTTTTTATAATTCTTAGCTTATTATAGTATAAACTATGTGATGTTAAAATTTAAGCAAGTTAAATTTTAATTTTGCTAAACGCAAAAACCCAATAAATTGTGTTCATCACAGTATGTATGACCATCAGCCTCACTCTTGCAAGCAAGTTCGGCTTCCGATAATATAAA
>CASFPO010000007.1 GCA_949296805.1 uncultured Bacillota bacterium
ATAAACTATGTGATGTTAAAATTTTACTATCATAAAATTTTAATAAATTCTTACGAATTTGTGCGTTTCACGCACTCTTCACATAATTTGTATAACCATCAGCCTCACTCTTGCAAGCAAGTTCGGCTTCCGATAATATAATATATATAGGCTTAAAATGTATAGGTTATATTTCTCAAGCCATAGTTATCTGACCTTGATAGATATTGTAGCTATCTATGGTCATCGGGCTTGCACCGATTGTCATACCATCTTGGTAGTACAAAGTTATATCCACAAGGTAGACAAAATTTTCGCCATCAAAAGACTTGTCAAAGGTAATACATTCAATTGGCTGGCCGTTAAGATAGATATAAAATTTTGGCAAGTCCTCAGAGCCTGTGATAGTGACGGTTTTGCTTTCACTGTTAAAGCTAACCTCACTAAACGGAAGAAAATTATGTACAACCGAGATTTCTAAAGCGTTAGAAAGTGGGCTAGGGATGTAGTACTCTTCATACGCCCTTGCTTGAACATAAAATTCACGCTCCCCACCCGCAATTGTTTGAAGGTTAATAGAAGGCTCTGTTACCTCTGCCGGTTCACTCATCCCGCTATAGAAAACTAGATAATAATCGGCATTGTCAACGCTCTGCCAAGAGATTAAATCTTCTTCTTGAGAGTAAGTTATTGTAGGGCTGTCAAGAAAGGTAGACACCGTCCAAGACAAAGGCTCACTATACTGACTGTTATTGCCAGCATTTTGGCTGACATAACAGACGGAAATATCATACTCTTGCCCGATTTGTATACCATTTTCAAGCAGGTCAGCAATTGTTAGGATATTGTTTTCACTTTCAATAATGATATCTTCGCCCTCTAGCGAAAATTTAAAGTTATAACTTAAGTAGTTATCATTCATCTCCGCTTGAAGATATACCGCCCTGCCATCCTCGATAACAGTAACTTTGGCGGGCGAAAACTGGTTATAATTCAGCACAAAAGCGGTTATAGCTCCACCTAAAATCAAAAGACCTACAACAACAGACAAAATTATGTATAAAACTTTTTTGGATTTGCTAATATTTTGTTTACTTTGCGTTTTTTCTACCATAGCTTAAGTATAGTATAACCTAATTGAACAAAAAATCAAAACAAAATTTTAATAAAAAATAAAAACAATATTGACAAAAGCACATAAATGGTATATACTAAATGTGATTAATTGGAGGAAATATGGAATATTTGACACAATCTCAAATTGCAGCGTTAGTTATAGGAATTATTTTTTCAATAATATCAATAGCAACAACAATTATTTCAGTTAAACAGGCAGACAAATTGTCTTCTCCTGTTAAAGCAATAGCCACTGCGGTAACTGCACCCTTTATTGCCTCAACAAGCTGGCTGTTTTTAATCTTTTCATTTGTTGATGGATTTAGAACTGATGAAACTTTAACTTTAATTGTAGCAATCTTGCTAGCAATCATCTTGATAGGAATGATAACAATAGTTGCAAAAGCTTTGTACAACAAACATCAAGAGGATTTTGAGGCTAAAGATAGGTATAAAGAAGCCAAGAAAAAAGCAAAAGAAGAAAGAAAAAAGGCAATGTTGCTTTTAAATGCACCTAAGGAAGAAAAGAAAAAGCCACAAGAGATTAAACAAATTACAGAAAAATCTTCTGCCCTTAAAGAACAAGAAGAGTTGGCAGAAAGTGAGGCTTTGCAAGAGGGAGAAGCAATAACAGAAGAATATGATAGTGCTGTAGATGAAGTTGACCAAGATACTTTCGAAGAGGACACCCTCGAAGAAGATGACCTTGAAGAAACTACTCAACAAGAAAATGAAGATACTACCCAAGAGGCTGTAGAGCCACAAAAAAATACGCTCACTGAAGAAGAACAAGAGGACTTAGATTTTGAGAAATTTCTTGAATCTTTAGGCAAAAAGGATTCTTCTAGTGAAAATAAAGATGACAAGTAAAGCTTTTTTCGACATATTTTAGCTATATTTGTCATCAAAAAAAACGCAACTAAAATTAGTTGCGTTTTTTTTTGAGTTGTGTTTTTTGTTTGAGTTGTGTTTTTTGTTTGAGTTGTGTTTTTTGTTTGAGTTGTGTTTTTTGTTTGAGTTATATTTTTGTTTGAGTTATATTTTTGTTTGAGTTATATTTTTGTTTGAGTTGTGTTTTTGTTTGAGTTGTGTTTTTGTTTGCGCTATGTTTATATAGCTACTAAATATTTGTTTATGTAGCCGTCTTAAGTTGTTAGTTATTTTCTATCAGCCTTTTTAATTTAAAAGGTTTTTAGCAATTTTAGTCTAGCTCGTTAGCTTTATGCCCTGTTGACCCAAGCTTGAACTTCTGCTTGCGTTACAGGGCTATTTTCTGCTGGGAACCAAACTAAATTTTCTGACATTGGCACAAGAAAATCATCAGAGAACACAAAGCCATTTAAATAGTCAGAACCCGCATACAGATGCTCTGTAGAGCTTGGTGTGCAGTAGCGATAGTAGACTGAAACTATTTCGATATTGCCATTTGCGATAGGATTGATAGTGGCATTGTCAATTGGATAGTCGGTGCCTACATTATCGTTAAAGATAAATGAGCAACGCACGATTTGACAGTTAGCTCCGCCATAGCCAACTATTGCACCAAAGGTAAAGTTATTGACCTCTAAAGCATTGTCAAGGGTAACCTCTAGGTAACAGTCACTGATTATACTAGTGCCAACAGCATAAGCAACAAGTCCGCCCGCTGTTTCGCCACTTGTTAGCGAGTTGCCCTCAAAGTAAACCTTTGTGATGGTAGCGTTGTTTATAACACCAAATATGCCATAATACTCAAGTCTACAATTTTGTGAGGTAAGGCTTATTTTATAACCATTGCCATCGTAAGTTCCGCTAAAAGGATGGGTATACGTTCCGATTGGATACCACTCTTGCTCATAAAAACCGCTACTTGTTCGGCTAAGCTCAATATTGGCAACTTGCTTGCAATAGCTAGTTGTATCCAGCCCCTGTGCGACCTGGCTTGACAGCCAACCTAAATGCTCCGGAAACGCTATAAGATATGGCGAGCTTTCACTACCCTCGCCCTCTGGCTTTGTACCATGGTTAAACCAAGTATCCTTCCACCGAGCTATAAGATTAATATGCTCAGTATAAGTAAAGGTAGTTGATGGCAAGATAGCCTCGCCAGCACCATCTACAAACCATCCCTCTAAAATATACCCCTCATTTTCAGCGTACGGGAGTTCTCCGTCATTGCCACTGCCAAAGGTAGAAAGGTATTTTACATTCATACGTGTTATATCAGTTGCGCCACCATTGGCGTCAAAGGTAACAGTATAGCTAGCAGGAGTCCACTGCGCATAAAGGGTTAATTCGGTATACGAAGTGCCGATATTCGCTGGACTATAAGTCATACCACTGCCATTTGCCTGTGTATTCCACCCGTTAAACACATACCCTTCTCTTTTCGCATAGGCAAGCGGTTGATAGTGCGTATAAGTAAACTCTGATGAAGGTGTTTGGCTTGAATTATAGCAGAAAAACTTAAACTGAGCGTTATCAAAGGTTGTACCAGAGCCTATATTTAGCTGGAACATCCACCTCGATGCACTGCCCGTGAGTGACAAGCTTGCCTCATTAGAGGCGTAGCCATCACTAAAACTATAAGAGCCAAGACTTGTCCCAGTAGAGCTAAAAATCCTAAACTCTAACGTTCCAGAAAAACTGCCTGACAGCAGATTATACCCCACCGTAAAGGAATTTGGGAGTGAATCAGTGAACACCTCAGACGTAAAACATCTAGTAGTGGCACTTGCTGTACCATCAAGCGTTGTTATATCAGTTGTATTGTTATAGCTAAACGTAACTCCGTTGCTAGTTAAATTTGAGTTAAGTGTGATTGCATAGTTATTGCCAGTTACTCTATCGCCACCATTGACATTATAAGTTATATCATATGTGTCAAGCTCCCACTGTGCAGTTAGGGTTACGTCAGCATTGCGGGTTGTTGCTAAATTACCAAACCATGTATTTGTGCTTGATGAAGTTGTACTTGACCAGCCAGTATATGAAGTACTACTAGTACCTTGACGAGCATACGTTAAGTTGTATGAGCCAGATATTGTCCAGCCAGCAAAAACATAGCCATTCCTCGTAGGAGTTGGTATTTCATACATGTCATCAAAATAGCAATTCAATCTACTACTTACTTGTCCATTATTATATACCAAAGTTACAACGTAATGGATAGGAATAGCAGTAGCTTCAAGAATTATTGTATCAATAGCTAGATTAATAAAATATTCATCTGTTACTTGTATACTTTCATCATCCCAACGAGTAGTAACTGAAGTAGAACTACTTCCGTACTGTGCTGTCAGTGTATCTAATCCCGAGGAAGCACTCCACCCCGTATATAAAAAATAGTAACCTACTTTATTTATTTCTGGTTGTGATATACGAACAACTTGCCCACGATAGGCTGAAGTCGGAGCGTATGTACCTGTATCGTATCCAGGTTTTCTCACATAATTTATTGTATAACTAGAATCAATTAGGTATGGACAACCACCATTAATATTAGATGTATCCAAAACCCATACATTTGTCATATCCCAGCTATAGTTATTAGAGTCTATATGCCAGTTTACGTCAAGATAAAACCTTGAGTCACTAACATGGTTGGTGGCAAGCTCTGACAGTATTTTCGTGCCATAATTGGAGCTAAGCGAACCTATAGCATAATTAATTGTACAGTAACAGCCATAGATATCGCCACTAACATCAGAGTCTAAATCATTGCCAACAATTCCGCCCCCGTAGGTGCCTGCAGTAGGATGGCTTAAGGTGCCAGTATTAAAGCAATTGTATATAGTATAGTCATCTCCAATACCTAAAATTCCACCTACATCGCCTGCTCCAGAATAGATGGTGTTTTTATTATAGCAATTTGCAATTGTGCTTATTGTATTATACTGATCTTGATAATAACCAACAATTCCGCCTGCACCTAGATAACCCATAATGACACTATTATTATAGCAGTTTCTAATAAAAAGCGGTGTGTTTGTGTTAGCGTAGCCTACTATACCGCCTGCATATCGTGAGGTAGAAGTAACGCCCATAGCGTTTAAGCACTCATTAACTTCAATATAATTGCTATAGCCACATATTCCGCCTACATAATATTGGCCTCTAAGCGAACCATAATTATAACAACTATTTATTATAGGGTCTTGAGTGGTGTAACCTACAATGCCACCAACGTGCATACCTGTAATAGTACACCCATTACGACAATTATCCATAGTGCCATCTTGCAAGCCACCAACAATTCCGCCAGTATAGCCATTGTATACTTCAATTTCATTTCCCCGCCCACTTGTGCAGTCGATAATTTGGCAATTATCGTTAAAATAGCAATACCCCGCTATCATCCCTACATAGCCATTAATAACACCACCGCTTATATAAGAATCTACTATTACAATATCCTCTAAAATTATACTGTTATCGCCACTATGCCTGACATAGCCAAACAGCCCGCTATAAGTGGAATTTGCTTGCACAATCATATTTCTGATTTTAAAACCATTACCATCAAAGTTGCCAGCAAAATAATTTGTGGAGCTATTGCCAATCGGCGTCCAATAATAATCTCTTAGGTCTAATGTTATTTCCATTCTAAAATGATCACCCGCATAGTTATTGCCATTATTTACTTGATAGGCAAGCCCTGCAAGCTCTTCCTCTGAGGTAATCAAGTATGGGTTTATTGGCGAGCCAGTACCAGCCCAAACAGTATCTACTCTAGAGGCACTAGCAGTCCAGCTAGTTGAGTTTGTAGGAGTTGTTGCACCATAGGAGACATTGTTTGAGCCATTTTGCGAAGTTACAAAGAAGGTCGAAACAAAAGCAAGCAATAATATCAGCATTGCATAGACTAAGTTGTTTAAAAAAATTGTTTTATTTTTCAAACTACAACTCCTTTTTATTTAAGTATACATAAAAAAACAAAATTTATAAATATTTAATTTAATTTTATTAAATAATAAATATTTTGTCAAATTTTTTATCATATTTTGTAAATTTTAATAATTTTTTGTATTTTAAGTCAATTTTTTATTGTTTTTTATTGTTTTTTATAATTTTTAGGTACAATCAAAAAAACTCTGATTTTCAGAGCTTTTTTAATAAATTAAACATTATTATTTTACGATAATATTTACAATTCTATTTGGAACATAGATTTCTTTTACTACGCTCTTATTTTCAAGCAACGGTTTTACCTTTTCGTCAGCTTTGACAAGCTTTAAGATTTCTTCTTGCGAAAGTGAGGTGTCAATATTTGCCTTTGCGACAATCTTGCTATTTATCTGCACTGCGATTTCTACCATTTTTCTTGTAAGTTTGCTCTCATCACAAATTGGCCAGGTGGCATTGGTAAAACCTTTTCCATAACCGCACAAAGTCCAAAGTTCTTCTGTGATATGAGGTGCAAAAGGATTTAAAAGAATTAGCAGTATTTGAAATTCTTTATCAGTTATAGATTTAACCTTATAGATTTCATTGACGCAGGTCATAAGTTGAGCGATTGCGGTGTTAAATTTGACCTTATCAATATCTTCGGTAACCTTTTTGATGGTAGCGTTGATGATATAGGAAAGCTCTTCTCTAACCTCATTGCCAGGCATAAGCATATCCTTTAAAGCGACAACCCGCCCGACAAACTTGTTAGCACTTTTAACCCCTTCATCAGACCAGTTGACATCTTGGAAGTAGTCGCCCATAAACGCCTCCCAAATGCGAAGAGAGTCTGCCCCGTACTCCTTGATTACATCACGAGGGTCGACCACATTGCCAAGGCTTTTGCTCATCTTTACACCATTTGAGCCAAGCACAATACCTTGAGATACCCTTGACGAAAAAGGCTCATTAACTGGCGACAGACCTATATCATACAAAAATTTATTCCAAAATCTTGCATACAATAGGTGTCTGTTAGTGTGTTCATTTCCGCCATTGTATAGTCCGACTGGTAGCCAAGCCTTAAGAGCGTCAAACGAGGCAAATTCCTTATCGTTATGAGGGTCACAATACCTCATAAAGTACCAGCTAGAGCCTGCCCAGCCCGGCATTGTGTCAGTTTCTCGTTTTGCCTCCCCGCCACAGCAAGGACATTTTACATTTACCCACTCTTCAATCAAGCTAAGCGGACTTTCTCCATCCTTAGTAGGCTCATAGCTATCTACCTTTGGCAGAAGCACAGGAAGTTCTTCCTCTGGCACAGCCACCCAGCCACATTTTGGGCAGTTTATCATAGGAATAGGCTCTCCCCAATATCTCTGGCGAGAGAACACCCAGTCTTGCATTCTAAAATTGACCACCTTTTTAGCCACGCCCATCTTGACAAGTTTGTCAGTAATCTTTCCTTTTGCCTCTTCAACAGTAAGCCCTGAAAACTCCTCACTGTTAATCAGCCTAAAGCCTTTGCCAAGATAGTCTTGTTTTTCAAAGGCAGACTTTGTAGTGTCTCTTCCGCTAATAACTTGCACCATTGGAATATTATGAGCTACTGCATAGTCAAAATCTCGTTGGTCGTGACTTGGAACAGCCATAACTGCCCCAGTGCCATAGCTCATAAGTACAAAGTCTCCGATAAAGATTGGCACTTCCCTGCCATTTACCGGATTTATACAGGTAAGCCCCTCTACCAGACAGCCCGTCTTGGTTTTTATAAGCTCGCTTCTTTCAAACTCGCTCTTTCTTCCAGCTTGTTTGATATATTCTTCAACTTCAGCGTAGTTTTTAATTTTATCCTTATTTTGCTTAATAAGTGGATGCTCTGGAGCTAGCACCATAAAGGTTATACCATAGATTGTTTCAATGCAGGTGGTAAAGATATCAAATTCGCCCCCCTGCTTAACCTTAAACTTAACTTGCACGCCTTCGCTTTTGCCTATCCAGTGCCTTTGACCAAGCTTGATATGCTCCATATAGTCAGTTTGGTCAAGGTCATCATTAAGCCTTTCTGCGTACTTAGTAATTTTTAAAATCCACTGGCTCTTTGGCTTCTGCTCGACCTCGCTATGACATTGACAGCACTTGCCATCTTCAACCTCTTCATTTGCAAGCACACCGCAGTTTGGACACCAGTTGACGTTAGCGTATCTCTTCTCGGCAAGTCCGTGTTTAAAAAACTGTAAAAACAGCCATTGTGTCCACTTGTAATAGTTTGGGTCGCAGGTGCTAATCTCTCTTGACCAGTCTATGCTAAGCCCAACCTCTTTAAGTTGTTCTTTAAAGGTTGCGATATTTCGTGCAACAATCTCTTGAGGCGGTTTTTTCTCTTTGATAGCTGTACGCTCAGCCTCAAGCCCAAAGGCGTCACACCCCATAGGAAAGAGCACATTATACCCTTGCATCCTCTTTTTTCTAGCCACAGCGTCCATAGCCGAATAACTTCTCACATGCCCAGTATGTAAGCCCTTTCCGCTTGGATAGGGAAATTCTATCAAAACATAGGCATTTTCTTTGCCCTCAGCGTGATTTTTAACTTCAAACCTCTTTTCTTTTTCCCAAATATTCTGCCATTTTTTTTCAATTTCTCTGTAGTCCATATTCTCTCCTTAAAATATGATAAGTATATAAAACAAAATATACATTAATATAATACAAAACAACAATATTGTCAAATAAATTTAATGTAAAAATTATCTATCAAATTTAAAAAAAATGAAAAAATAGTTGACAAAGGTCTCTTTTGTGTGTATAATTGCCTATGAAAATAAAATCTTATCCAAAGACAGCAAGTGTGTAAACGTAAACACAAAATGTGTGCTTGCCGAGGAAAGAAGATATAGGTTTAGGTATTTCTATCTCTATGCTTTTTTCCCTAGGCATGGAGATTTTGTTTTTAAATATCTTTTTACACTTAAAAAAAGGAGGAATAAATGAGCGAAAACTTTGAAGCGAAGAAAGTTATAGTTGAAGAGATTAAAGAAAAGCTCTCAAAAGCTAAAAGTGTAACTTTTGTAGATTATAACGCTTTGACTGTTGAAGAAGATACTCAGATGCGTCGTGAATACAAGAAAAACGGGGCTGAGTATAAAGTCTACAAAAATAAGTTATTGCTCCTTGCACTGGGCGAACTCGGTATTAACGGTGCTGAAAAATATCTTCACGGCACTACTGCAGTTGCTTTCAGTTATGATGATGAAGTAGGCGGAGCAAAAGTTACCTGCCAAACCGCTGAAAAAACACAAAAATTAACTGTTAAATTTGGTATACTTAATGGTAACCTCGTTGAAAGCAAGGATATTGAAGCACTTGCAAAACTTCCAAGCAAGGAAGTACTTGTTGCAAAGCTACTTGGTACTTTGAATGGACCTATCTCTGCTCTTGCAAGAGTGCTTATCGCCCCTGTTCAAGGGCTTGCAATAGCTTTAAATGCTGTTGCTGAGCAAAAGTAATTTAAAAAAGTGCATTGCACAAATATTTTAGTGTTATTAACACAAGCATTGTAAAAATATAAGGAGGAAATTAAAATGGCTGATGTTAAAAAATTAGTTGAAGAAATCAAATCTATGAGTGTTCTTGAAGTTTCTGAACTTGTAAAAGAACTTGAAGAGACTTTTGGAGTTTCTGCTGCTGCTCCTGTAGCTGTAGCTGCTGCTCCTGTTGCTGGTGGCGCTGCTACTCCAGCTGCTGAAGAGAAGAGTGAGTTCACTGTTGAGCTTGCTGAAGTTGGTGCAAACAAAATTGCAGTTATCAAAGTTGTTAGAGAAATCACAGGTCTTGGACTTGGCGAGGCTAAAGCTCTTGTTGAAAGTGCTCCAAAGGCAATCAAAGAGAACGTTCCTGCTGAAGAGGCTAAAGCTATTGAGGCTAAGCTTAAAGAAGCTGGCGCTACTGTTAAACTTAAGTAAGCTAAAATTTAATAAAGTTAAAATGTGTAAAAAGATAGAAAAAGCTAGGACAAACCCTAGCTTTTTTTGATATGAGATTGAATTGTAATTTTAATTCATAAAAAAACAATCTATTTCTTTTCCACCCTTAAAATATCCCCTATTTTAAGTGGGTATGGGCAGTTTATTGTGACTAGCTCTTGCACTCGTTTGGCGTCATCAATCTCCTGCCCTTGAGAGTCTATTATTTTTTCTACCTTTATCGTCTTTAAAAAGTTGTCTGTAGGTGACAAAATTTCAAGAGTGTCTCCTTTTTTAAAGCGGTTTCTCATCTCCACTTTTACTTTACCCTCTTTAGCCTCTTCCACCACCTTGGCTATAAAAACATAGCTTTGAACGGGCATAGAGTCCTGCAAATATTCCTTTTCTTTATCTTCAAACATAAAGCCAGTGGTATATCTACGGTGGCTAGTCTTTTCAAGCTCATTTTTAAGAGCGTCAAAGTCTTTATAGCCGTCAAGTGCCCGTCTATATGCGTTGACGACCGAGGCTACATAGTAGTCTGACTTCATTCTGCCCTCTATCTTTAAGCTTGTAACCCCTGCCTTTTCAAGCTCAGTTAAATGTTCAATCAAACATAGGTCTTTGGAATTTAAAATATAAGTACCTCTTTCGTCCTCTTCGATTGGCAGTGAGTCCTCTCTATTTTCTTCACGGATATAGTATTTCCATCTACAAGCTTGCACGCACGCTCCGTGATTGCTGTCTCTTCCGCTTAAATAATTTGAAAGCAAGCACCGACCTGAGTAGGAGATACACATAGCACCGTGAACAAAGGCCTCAAGCTCAATTTTATCGCCAAGTGAGGCGTGAAGCTTTTCTACCTCTTGCAAAGTCATCTCTCTTGCAAGTACTATTCGTTTGCAACCGAGCGAAGCGAAAAACTTTGCCGACTGAGAATTGTTTACATTTGCTTGAGTGGACACATGCACATTAAGTGCTGGAAAATTTTGTCTGATATAATAGATAAGTCCTACATCTGACACGATAAGTCCGTCAACCTTTGCCTTGACAAGCAAGTTTAGATAATCGTCAAGCCCTACAAAGTCACTATCTTTTGCGACAACGTTTAAGGTTATATACCCTTTTTTATTATGGGAATGCAAAAAGTCCATAGCCTCAAAGATTTGTTTATCTGTAAAGTTGCCAGCAAAAGCACGGAGTCCATACTTTTGTCCAGAAAAATAGACAGCATCTGCTCCAAAATGCACTGCTGTTTTTAATTTGTCAAGATTTCCTGCTGGTGCAAGTAATTCCATACTTTTCTCCTTTTGTAATAGTTTGGGCTAAGGCGGGCTATCCAGCAAAAATTTTGGTCAAAATTTTTGCTGGATAGCCCGCTCCTCTCCTACAACCCCACATTAGCCTTTGCGGTAAGGTCAAGCTTTGCAAGTCCCAATCCATCTTTGATCATAAAGTAAGCACAAGAGGCTATCATAGCCCCGTTATCAGTGCAATACTTTAAGTCTGGGCTATAAAAATCTATATTATACTCTTTGCAAAGCTGAGCCAGCTTTCCTCTTAAGCTCGAGTTTGCACCAACTCCGCCAGCAACCACAAGCTTGTTTAAAGCTGTTACTCTGCACGCTTTAACTGCCTTAGCGGAAAGTTCATCCGTTACCGCTTCTTGAAAAGAGCAGGCTATATTTTCACTGTCTAGCTTATCCCCTCTTTGTAATTTGTTATGCACAAGATTGACTACCTCAGTTTTTATTCCACTAAAGGAAAAATTAAAGGTATTTTTAAGAGAATTTGACACTGTAAAATTATAGCTTTTTTGTCCGCTCTTTGCAAGCCTATCAATCTCGGGCCCGCCTGGATAGGGAAGAGAAAGCACTCTTGCAACTTTATCAAAAGCCTCGCCTACCGCATCGTCTATCGTTGTGCCGATAAGCGATAATTTGTTATAATCCTCTACTTTTACAAGAGCGGTATGTCCGCCACTGACCATAAGGCAGACAAAGGGTGGAGTAAGTTCTTTATGCGAGATATAGTTGGCAGAAATGTGACCGTATACGTGACTGACAGCTACCAAAGGCAAGTCGAGGCTATAGGCAAGTGCTTTGGCAAAGTTTACTCCCACGAGTAATGCCCCTACAAGCCCTGCCCCATAAGTGACAGCTATACAGTCAAGCTCGCTACTTTTAACTCCTGCCTGCAAAAGAGCCTCTTGGTAGACGCTAGAGATAGCAGTGATGTGGTTTCTTGAGGCAACCTCGGGTACTACTCCGCCAAACCGCCTATGGATTGCAATTTGAGAGGCAACTATATTTGAAAGCACCTGCCTACCATTTTTGACGATAGAGATGCTAGTTTCATCGCATGAGGACTCAATGGCAAGGATAAGCACATCTTCCTTGTCTTTGAGGGCGTTAAATTTTTCTTTCATTCTTAGGTAATAGTTCATAAAAATATTATAGCAAACTCCTTTGATAAAAGCAATCGTTATTTGGTTTTAGAAAAAATTCGAGGTTTTTGAGGTAGGCAGACGCTCGGGAGCTACCGTTTTGCAAACGCAAAACGGTCTTTGTTTGCCTAAAGGCAAACAAACAAAAATTTTAAGCGAAACGCTTAAAATTTTAGCTCCCGAGCCACCCCATCAAAGCTTCTTTAAATATTCATTGATAAACTCTTGGATATTACCATCCATAACCGAGGAAATATTGGTCTCTTCATAGCCTGTTCTATGGTCTTTAACCAAGGTGTATGGGCAGAAGATATAACTTCTTATCTGACTACCCCACTCAATCTTTTTAATCTCCCCTCTAAGCGAGGCAAGTTTTTCAAGCTCTTCTTGTTCTTCTTTTTCAGCAAGCTTTGAATAGAGCATCTGCATAGCAGTTTCCTTGTTTTGCAATTGACTTCGCTCCACTTGGCAAGAGACAATAATTCCCGTTGGAATATGTGTAATCCTTATCGCACTTTCAGTTTTATTGACATTCTGCCCGCCCGCACCACTTGAGTGATAGGTGTCTATCTTTAAATCTTCAGGCTTAATCTCAATGTTCGGCTTTTCTTCAATTTTAGGCATAACTTCCACGCTAGCAAAAGAGGTGTGTCGCCTTGCATTTGCGTCAAACGGAGAGATTCGCACCAGCCTATGTACCCCTTTTTCTGCCTTTAAAAAGCCGTAAGCGTTTTCGCCCTCCACTTCAAAGGTTATACTTTTAAGTCCAGCCTCATCGCCATTTAAAACGTCAAGCACTTTGATGGAAAAGTTATGTTTTTCGCAGTACATTTTATACATTCGGTAAAGCATTTCTGTCCAGTCTTGAGCCTCAGTCCCGCCAGCCCCAGAATGAAGAGTCATAATGGCATTCAAGCTGTCATATTTACCAGATAAAAGCGTTTCTATCTTAACTTCTTCCACCTTTTTTTCAAGAGCGTGGAGGCTATCTTCGACCTCACTGTCAAGGGAAGAGTCGTGCGTCTCTTCGCTAAGCTCTACAAAGCCTTTGCAGTCATCGTAGAGGCGTGAGAGGAGGTTTATTTTTTCAAGTCTACCCTCGCACGCCTTAACCTTTTTGCCCACACTTAAAGCGTTTTTTTGGTCAAGATAAAAGTCAGGTTTTAGCTGTTCTTCTCGCAAAGAGTCAAGCTCCTTTTTTGTTTTTTCCTCGTCAAAGACACTCCTTTATAAAAACAAGGTCTTGTTCTAATTTATTTAATCGCTCTTTAACATTGTCAAGTATCATAACTCGCTCCTTTTGAATATATTATTAATAAGTTTAATAAATTGTCTGCCTTATGTCAACCTTTGACGCAAAAAAGCAATTTTTAAACAATTTCTTTCACAAAACTAAAAAACAATACATATATTTAGGTAGTAGGTTTTCCTATTACAAAATGGAGGTTATAAAATGTCATTTTATATTAACAACACCAATCCCAACCGCCCAGGCCCAATAACTAGCAATCCGCTAAACGGCATTTGCGAAAAAGTTTTGATAGAAACCACCAAGGTCTTTGACGCCTGCGTAAGCCAATCTACTGAAACAGGGATAATTCTGCCCGTTACAAGTTTTAACCCAGCCTCGCCCACTTTGCCACTTACTTTTATCTCAGCACAGAACCAAATAGGCTCAGACGTTACAGTAACAGATATAGTTATTGATAGGCTGGAACAAACTCCAAACTATGCAAACGTTACTATGACGATCATAATTCCCCTTACCGTAACATACCGAGATGCAAATGGCGTTATCGGCACAGGTACGTCGAGTTTGACCGTTCAAAAAAGTACCGTTTTGTTTGTGCCTCAGCCATCCTTGACCCCGATTGATATCAAAGCTAACGCATCCTTTTCAAGTACTATCGGCACCTATTCAGCCGAGAACACCTTTACTGTTACTGGCTGTTTGCAGATAGTAATTAAGGTTACCGCCGTTGTCGACCTTTTAGTGCCATCGTATGGCTACCCAGTGCTTCCGCCTTGTCAAGCTTGTCAAAATTGTAATGTCTGCCCTGGAACAAACGACTTACCACTCTATCCAACTGCTACAGGCTCAACGACAATCAATATTAACAGAATTTAGCAAGCAAAACCCTTCAAGGCAAAAAAATTCTATCAACACAAAAATAATGTAAGAATAGCTCTTACATTATTTTTAATTTTTACGCTTGCAACTCTTAAAATCCCCTCAATATAATAAAAGCAAGCAATCAATCAACTTTTAAAAAATGCAAACGCCTTGCCTACCACTTCGTCTATATCAAACGGAAAAGCCTTTTTGCCATTTAGGTAAAAAAGATATTCAATATTTCCGCTCTTGCCTTGCAAAGGCGAATAGCTTAAACCACTAGCCTTAAAGCCAAGTTCTCTAACAAATACCACAAAGTCCTTAAGCAAGCTTTTATGCACCGCTTGATTTTTGATAACACCCTTGTACTTTCTAGCAAGCTCTTTGCCACATTCAAACTGCGGTTTAAAGAGCAGTACCATCTCCTTTTCGCCTAAAATATTTTTCAAGTTTGGCAAAACCTTTTTAAGAGATATAAAAGAAATATCACTTACCACAATATCGCTGTCGCCTACTTGCTCTTTAGTCAAAAAGCGAACATCGGTGTTTTCAAGATTGACAACTCTAGGCTCTGTCCTTAAAACCACGTCAAGCTCGCCTTGTCCAACATCAACAGCATAAACCTTTTTTGCATTATGCTCAAGTGCCACCTGAGTAAACCCGCCCGCTGACGCTCCGCAGTCAAGCACCACCTTGTCAGAAAAGTCTATCTCAAAACTCTCGATTGCTCCAAGCAGTTTGTAAGAGCCTCTTGAAACGTAATTATGGTATTCTGCAATTGTTATAGTTTCATTACATAATAGCTCGTATGATGGCTTTAATATCACTTTTCCATCAACAGACACATAGCCCGCTTTGACAAGTTGTTGAGCTTTAGTTCTAGATGATGCCAGTCGGTTTTCTAACAAATATACATCAAGTCTCATAGCCAATTATACCACCTACAGAAAGATTTTTCAACAAAAAAGTCAATAAAAAAAGGATTATCTTTAATAACCCTTTACACTTCAGTTTGATTGTTAAAACGCAAGCCTTTGCATATTTAAAACTATTTTTATAGTTAACAGTCTACTAATGTTATGCTTTGCTAAAAGTCATATTTGCTCGTGTTTCTCTAGCTTTGTTTTAAAAAGGTTCGTTGTCTACGACACTTTGCTAGACTACTCAAGGCTGACAAGATAATAGTACACTGGCTGACCGCCATAGGCTGCGGTCACTTCACAATCTGAATACTTAGAGGCTATTTTTTCAGCCAAAAGGTTTGCCTCTTCTTCCCTGATATCTTCGCCATAGAATAAGGTAATATTCATAATTTCATCACTCATTAATTTTTCAATAAGCCCTTCAGTAGTTTCAGAAACGTGTTTACCTTTAGCTAAGATTGCCTTATCGTCAAGTCCTATGATTTCGCCAACTGATAGGTCAAAGCCATCTACGTGAGTATCTCTAACCGCATAGGTTACCATACCTGACTTGACACCTTTGATGGCGTCTTTCATAGCTTCGGTATTTTCTTCAACACTTCCGTCTGGATTGAAAGCAATTGATGCACTGATGCCCTCTGGGATAGAACGAGTTGGTATTACAATCAAGTTTTTGTTTGTTAGGTCATTTGCCTGCTCTGCTGCAAGAACGATATTTTTATTGTTAGGAAAAACGAAGACATTGCGTGCTGGAACTTTATCAGCAGCCGAGGCTATATCGGCAGCGGATGGGTTCATAGTTTGTCCGCCAAAGATGATTTCATCTACGCTTAAGTCTTTAAAGATGGCACTTAAGCCTTCGCCCGGAGCTACTGCTATCATACCAAGCTCCTTGGTCTCCTCTTCGGCAATCGCTTTCTTTTTAATCTCCCTATTCTGCTCACGCATATTCTCAATTTTTAGATTATAAAGCTCGCCAAGGTCAAGAGCATACTCTAGTGCCTTATTTGGCTCATTTGAATGAACGTGAACCTTAACTAAATTTAAGTCGCCAATGCAAATAACAGAGTCGCCTATCTGCATAAGTTTTTCTCTTAACTTATCTATGTCTGCCTCAGTGGTCTTTTTCTTCATATGAATAATCATATATTCAGTACAATAGCCAAACTGGATATCTTCAAGTGCATTGATATCTGCGATAACATCGTCAACTGTTTGAGGTTTTTTCTCGTCATCGAACTGAAATTCAAAATCCTCTTCACCCATTATAAGCTTATAAAAACCTGTAAAGATGACAATAATTCCCCGTCCGCCAGCGTCAACTACGCCCGCTTTTTTAAGTACTGGTAGCATTTCTGGTGTTTGTTTAAGGATTTCCTCTCCAGTTTCAAGCACTTTCTTTAAAAACACCTCAAAATCATCACATTTCTTTGCTACATTGACAGCATTTTCAGCCATTACTCGAATAACTGTTAAAATTGTGCCTTCTTTTGGTTTTGTTACCGCCTTATAGGCTATGTTTGCCCCCTCTTGCATAGCTTTTGCAAAGGTTTTGGTAGTAATTTCGCTCACTTTGGCAGTCTCACTGCAAAAGCCTTTAAAGATTTGTGAGGTTATAACACCACTATTGCCTCTTGCACCTTTAAGCGCCCCCTTTGAAAAGGCTTTACTTAAAGCGTCAAGGTTGTTGGTTATACACTGAGACACCTCATTTACCGCACTCTTCATAGTAAGGAACATATTAGTCCCTGTATCGCCATCTGGCACAGGGAAAACATTGAGTGAATCCACATATTTTTTATTTTGCTCAAGCAGGCTAGCACCAGCTACTATCATCTTTCGGAAAGTCGCTCCGTTTATCGTCTTAATCATTTTTACTCCTAAACTCTAACTCCGACAACGTGAACATTTACAGCATCAACAAGCATACCTGTAAAATATTCCACACTATACTTTACAGATTTACGCAAAGACTCAGCCACTGCACTTATTGATACACCATACTTTAAAATACAATACACATCAATATATATTCTGTTGTCGATATGACTAATCTTAATCCCTTTGGAATAAGATTCTTTTTTAAATAATTCGTTAGCGCTATCTTTAACGGATTTAGAGACAAGGTCCACCACGCCATAACAATCGAGGGCGGCATAACCTGCAACAACCCTAATCGAATCGTCTGATATGGAAATATTACCATAATAGTTATTGGTATCGACTGTCATTTATCCCCCTAAAAATAGTTATTTCGCCTTATATATAATACAATATATCAAAAAAAATTACAACCTTTTTTTAAACATTTACATAAATTTGTTACATATTTGCAAGGTTTGTAATATTTTTTTAAAAAAGAGTTGATTTTTTTCTACAAAAATGCTATAGTATTATGCATAGAAAATTAAGTTAGGAGGCAAGATTATGAGCAAAATATGTGAAGTATGTGGCAGAGGCAAATTGTCAGGCAAACAAGTATCTTTCTCTAATAAGAAATATAATAGAACTTATGAGCTCAACCTTCAAAAGACAACAATTGAGGTTGACGGAAAGCAAAAGACAGTCAAGGCTTGTGCAAGATGCATCAGATCGGCAAAGAAAGCATAAAAACCGCTTTTTGCCAAAAAACAAAAATGGTATACTGTTTTTAACACACTTAGTGTGTTTTTTTGTTTGTTTGAACTATACCTAACTAAAACTACAAAGCGATTTGTTCTATAGCACAGCAAGATTTTTCTTATTAGCACACTTAGTGTGTTTTTTTTGTTTTGATAATATCCTTAGCTTTAGCAAAACGAATAAACCTAATAAACCTACAGCAACATAGACTACTTTTTAGCACCATTAAGGTGTTTTTTTGTTATAATATGTAAAAGCTTAACATAATGATTAGGTCAAATAGGCTAGCAAGCTATAATGCAAGAGCCTTTTTAACATCTGAGATGTTTTTTTTGCTAGGATAATAAAAATTTTAACAACCTCACCCCCACTCACGCCCACACGGGTGCGTTGTGGGAAAAAGGATTAGGTATATTGAGTAGATGTAAGGGAAAAATACAAGGATAAGATAATAGGATAAGGAAAAGAGATTACTACAAGTATTAGATATAAAGATACAATAACAGGATTTGGGAAAAGGATTAGGTAAAAGACTTAGGTAGTGAGATTGAGTTAAGAGATTGAGTAGAACCTTTTAGCAGTACCTTTGATGTTGGTTTGTTTGTGTCGACTATCCTCACTCTCCTACTCCTAACCCACTACTTTTAATCAGTGACGCTTAATTATCTACTTTTAATAAGCCTACAAAAAGCGTTCCTAAATTTATAGTACACCTATCTTTTACCCATTACGCCCACACGGGTGCGTTGTGGGAAAAAGGATTAGGCATATTGAGTAGATGTAAGGGAAAAATACAAGGATAAGATAATAGGATAAGGAAAAGAGATTACTACAAGTATTAGATATAAAGATACAATAACAGGATTTGGGAAAAGGATTAGATATAAAGATTGGATATTTAGCAAATCATAATAAAATACCTTAGCTCGCACCAGTCTAATTTTTTCTAGGATATATAAATTTTAGCTAGCCTACCACCACTCACACTCACACGGGTGCGTTGTGGGAAAAAGGATTAGGTTGTTTTGTAAAATAGGTTACTCTGTAAAAAAGGATTAGGTTATTGAGTAGATATAAAGAAAATATATAAGGATACAATAACAGGATTAGCTAAAAGGATTAGATATAAAGATTGGATATTTAGCAAATCATAATAAAATACCTTAGCTCGCACCAGTCTAATTTTTCTAGGATATATAAAATTTTAGCTAGCCTACCACCACTCACGCCCACACGGGTGCGTTGTGGGAAAAAGGATTAGGTTGTTTTGTAAAATAGGTTATTCTATAAAAAAGGATTAGGTTATTGAGTAGATGTAAGGGAAAAATACAAGGATAAGATAATAGGATAAGGAAAAGAGATTAGATATAAAGATACAATAACAGGATTAGAGAAAGAGATTACTACAAGTATTAGATATAAAGATACAATAACAGGATTATTAGGAAAAGAGATTGATATAAGTAGTAGATATAAGGATACAATAACAGGATTATTAGGAAAAGAGATTGATATAAGTAGTAGATATAAGGATACAATAACAGGATTTGGGAAAAGGATTAGGTAAAAGACTTAGGTAGTGAGATTGAGTTAAGAGATTGACTATTTAGCAAATCATAATAAAATACCTTAGCTCGCACCAGTCTAATTTTTTCTAGGATATATAAAATTTTAGCTAGCCTACTTCCTTTTTATCGCGCTCACACGGGTGCGTTGTGGGGTTTTGTTTATCTTTTGTGCTATAATAAAGGTTTAAGACTATCTTTTATTCTATTGATAAAAAAACAACTAAGTTAGTTATTTAGCTTAGTTGTCTGAGTCGGTTTTTTGCGTTAGCGTTCTAATTTTGCTATACAAAACTGCTTGTGTTGTGAAAAAGGCTTACAACTACCCTTTCCTCTATTGATAAAAAAACAACTAAGTTAGTTATTTAGCTTAGTTGTCTGAGTCGGCTTTTTGCATTAGCGTTCTTGTTTTGCTATACAAAACTGCTGTTGTGTGCTGTTGGGCATTAGCGTTCTAATTTTGCTATACAAAACTGCTTGTGTTGTGAAAAAGGCTTACAACTACCCTTTTCTCTATTGATAAAAAAACAACTAAGTTAGTTATTTAGCTTAGTTGTCTGAGTCGGCTTTTTGCATTAGCGTTCTTGTTTTGCTATACAAAACTGCTTGTGTTGTGAAAAAGGATTACAACTACCCTTTCCTCTATTGATAAAAAAACAACTAAGTTAGTTATCTAGCTTAGTTGTCCGAGTCGGCTTTTTGCATTAGCATTCTTGTTTTGCTATACAAAACTGCTGTTGTGTGCTGTTGGGCATTAGCGTTCTTGTTTAGTTATACAAAACTGCTTGTGTTGCGAAAAAGGCTTTAGTTTACTTTTGTCTATTGATACAAAAAAAAGACAACCAAGTTATCTAATTTAGTTGTCTAAAATTACTATTTTTGGATTAGCTTTCTTATTTAGCTTTGAAAAACTGTTATGCATTATTCAGGTTTTGATAGCTAATTCAACTGTTTTACATTATTTTAGTTGTCTATCTTTAATTTTTTACAATATCATAGCCATCTTTTTTGTCGTTGATGGTATAGCCTTGGCTTAAAAGTTCTCCTCGCAGTCTATCAGCCTCGGCATAGTTTTTATTCTGTTTTGCCTGCCAGCGTTTTTCTGCCAAGCTTTTTATCTCTTCTGGGATAGCATCATCCTCGTCAAGTTTGAGTCCTAGTATCTCGTTAAATTTAACTATCAGGTTATAAACATCCTTGCTTTTTGGCTCTTTCAACAGTTTTTGGCAAACCGCTAGTGCAATCGGCATATTAAGGTCATCATTGATAGCATTTAAAAATTCTTGACGGTAGCCTTCTTCTCTTTCTTTCGGCAAGCTGAAACTGCCATTTTTATGCTCTTTTACCGCATTCTTAAAATTTTTTAGCGAGTTGTGAGCTGACAGGAGTGAGTCATAGGTAAAGTTCTGCTGTTTTGAGTAGTGAGCGTTAAAGTAAAAAAATCTGAAATCTTCAGCAGTAAAGCCGTTGTTTTTTAAGTCCTCTATCGTAAAAACATTGTGCAGGCTTTTGCTCATCTTTCCGCCATCTATCTGCAAAAACTCAAGGTGCATCCAAAATCTTACCACCTTATGTCCCTCAAGGCAGTCGCTTTGAGCAATTTCATTTTCGTGATGGATGGTTTTATGGTCGACTCCGCCAGTATGGATGTCAATATACTCGCCAAGATATTTCTTGCCGATGGTAGAGCATTCTATATGCCAGCCCGGGTAGCCCATTCCCCAAGGGCTAGCCCACTGCATAATATGTTCTTTTGGAGCTTTTATCCAAAGAGCAAAGTCGGCAGGATGTCTTTTTTCGCCATCCACCTCAATCCTTGCGCCTGCTTTTTTGCTATTGATATCGTTTCCAAGCTGACCATATCCGCCAAACTTAGAAATATCAAAATACACACCCTTGCTGGTTATATAGGCATAGCCTTTATCTAGCAGACCTTGAACAAAGCTGATAATATCTTCAATCACGCTTGTTGCTGGTACGATATGCTCAGGCAGGTCAATATTAAGCTCTTTTACATCCCTCATAAAGATATCTGTATAGTATTTTGCAATTTCATAAGGCGATTTATTTTCCTTTTGGCTGGCAACAAGCATTTTATCCTCGCCCTCATCGGCGTCAGAGGTCAAATGCCCTACATCAGTGATATTCATCACGCCATCAATCTTATAGCCGTTATATTTAAGCGTTCTTCGAATATTATCCATAAAAAGATAAGCCCTCATATTGCCTATATGAGGATAGCTATACACAGTTGGCCCGCAGGAGTACATTTTGACTGTATCTTGCAAGGGAGCAAACTCCTCCTTTTTGCGAGTTAATGAATTATAAAACTTAAGCATAAGTCTCCTTATTAAAATATTTATACGAGTAAAAGTTATGTTTTTCTAATAATATATATTTTATTATCTTATAAAAAGATAATGGCTAAATTATCTTATTTAAAAAGGTATTTAAAGTGTCAATAGCCTTATCTACCTCTAAGCTGGTGTTACCGACAGCCTTTTCCACCTCTTGAGTAAACTTTTCAAGCTCCTTTTGACCTTTTTCGGTCAGCTGAACAAGTTTGCATCGTCTGTCTATATTAGACTGTTTGATAACAACGTTCCCCTCTTTTTCAAGCTCGGCAATCATAAGGGCAAAGTTGGTCTTTTTAATGCCAAGTTTGTCTATAATCACGCCAAACGGGAGCGACTGGTAAATCGAACAAAAAAGTAGCACTTTATTTTGAAGCACTGTGCGTTCTCCCCCTACTTTTAATAGATTGTCAAGCAGTCCGCTAATTTCAATAAGTTTTTCTATATTCTTCATACCCTTCTCTTTTCAAGTAAACCTAAAGGCAAAAAGTGCCTTTAAGCTAGCCAAAATGTTATCATTAAAGCATTTACTATATAAGTATATATAAAATTTTTATTAAATGCAAGCGATTTTTAGTTGATTTTGTTTGTCAATGAGATTAAAATATAAGTATGCAAATTGAAGGACCTATCGAAGAAATCATTTTTAGGAATGAGCAGAATGGTTATACCGTTTTTATTCTTGATTTTAAGTCAACACCTGTAACTTGTGTTGGCAAGCTTGTCAATGCAAATGTAGGCGAAAATCTTCTGCTAGAGGGCGAGTATGTAAACAACTCTAAATACGGCTATCAGTTTGCCTTTTCAAACTATGAGGTAACCTTGCCTACCACCCTTGCTGGAATTGAAAAGTATCTTGCCTCGGGGCTTATCAAAGGCGTTGGACCTGTCACTGCTAGAAATATTGTCAAGCATTTTAAAGAGGCTACCTTTGATATCATTGATATGAGTCCGTCTTCGCTTGCTGAGGTTAAAAATATCAGCCTTAAAAAAGCACTTGAGATTGGAGATAAGTTCAAAGAGCTGAAAAAAGTTCAAAACACCGTTATGTTTTTGCAAAAGTATAACATAACTACCAACACCGCCTTAAAAATCTATGAGACTTATGGTGGAAACACCATCGAAGTTGTTAAAAATAACCCCTATAAGCTGGTCGAAGATATTGACGGCATAGGGTTTTTGACTGCCGACCGTATCGCTAAAAATATCGGTATACCAGAGGATAGTCAGTACCGAGTGAGAGCTGGGCTTCTGCACGCACTAAACAGTTCGGTAGAAAAGACCGGCAACACCTTTCTGCCAAAGCAGATGCTTTTGTCTCAGGCAGAAAATATACTCAACCTTGACCGCTCTAGCTACTCTGAGCTGTATGAAAATGCACTTGAAAACTTAACCCTTGACAAAACGGTTATCATTATGTGGAAAAACAATACAGAAATAGCAGTGCCTACCAAGTATTATTATTATGAATATTCAGTCTCCCAAAAGCTTGCTCTGCTCAACTCCTCTCAAGTGATTGAAAAGCAAGAGGTGGAGGATGAGATAAAATTCTTTGAAGAGAAAAACAGAATTACCTTTCATCAAGAGCAGAAAGAGGCTATCAAAAGTGCCATCAATAATGGCGTGTCGGTCATCACTGGCGGGCCTGGTACTGGCAAGACCACCATTATCAAATGCATCATAGATATTGTAAAGCAAAACAACAAACGCTTTATGCTTCTAGCTCCGACTGGGCGTGCGTCAAAGCGGATGAGTGACAGCACAGGCGAAGAGGCAAAGACCATACACCGAGCGTTAGAAGTTGCCTCGGGCGACCTTACAAACCGCTTTATCTATAACGAAAACAACAACTTTAAAACCGATGTGGTTATCGTTGACGAAGTGTCAATGGTTGACGTTGCTTTAATGAACCATCTGTGCAAGGCTCTGCCTAGAGACTGCAAGCTTATCCTTGTGGGCGACAAAGACCAGCTCCCTAGTGTTGGTGCTGGAAATGTGCTAGATGACATTATCAAAAGCGGAGTAATCAAAGTTACAATGCTTACCAAAATTTACAGGCAAAGTGATGACAGTTTGATTATCACAAATGCCCACCTTATCAATTCTGGGAAGATGCCTTTGATTGACAACTCTTCAAAAGACTTCTTTTTTGAAGAAAAAAACAATCTAGACAGCATAAAACAATCTATCGTTGACCTTGTTGTAAAACGCCTGCCGAACTTTACCAAACTTGAAAGCACGCAAATTCAAGTACTCGCTCCCCTTAAGGCTGGCGTGTGTGGAATTGACAACTTAAACAAATGTTTGCAGGCAAGCCTCAACCCACCCGCTATGACCAAGATGGAAATAGTGGTTGGCGAGAGTATCTTTCGAGTGGGCGACAAGGTTATGCAGACGACAAACAATTATAACCTTGTCTGGAAAAAACTGAATGGCTTTATTGAAGAAAAAGGCGAAGGTGTGTTTAACGGAGATATCGGCTATATTGAGCTGATTGATTTTCAAACGGGCGAAGTAGTTGTTGACTTTGAAGATGGTAGGCGTTGTCTATACCCAAGAACTGAGGTCAGTCAGCTTTCGCTTGCCTATGCCATCACTATACATAAAAGCCAAGGCTCTGAGTTTGACGTTGTGGTGCTACCTGCTATTGCTGGGCCTAGTATGATACTTACACGAAACCTAATCTATACCGCAGTGACAAGGGCTAAAAAGATGGTGGTAATAGTTGGCGAGCAGAAAAACTTAAAACGAATGGTTTCAAATAATTACACAGTGCAAAGATTTACTCTACTAAAAGATTTACTTATAGAATCGGATAAAAAAATAAAAGAATTATTTGAATAATTTGTTAAATTTTGTCGAAAACAGTTTTCAACTGTTTTTAACAGCTTTTTACAATTTTTGACAGCTTTTATCATATTTTTTACAGCTTTTATCATTTTTTGACAGTTTTTAACTGTTTTTTAGCAGTTTTCTACATAGTTCTACAATATTTAACAAATTTAAATAATTTTTACAAAAGGATGGATATGAAACATAGGTCACTGAAGGAAATTTACAACAATTTTCTTGACAAACTTTTCCCTGTAGAAATTAGGTGTCTGCTTTGTGGCAAGGATATAGCAGAGGGCTCTTTTTTCTGCGAACAGTGCAGTGAAGAGGACATCTTTAATGAAGGCAATAAGTGTTTAAAGTGCGATGTTATGCTTGACGAGAAAGAAAAAATTTGTGACGATTGCAAAAACAACACAAGGTATTTTGAAAGGTGCTTTTGTCCTTTAAATTACAACCAAAAGGTGCGAGGTGCTGTTGTAAAATTTAAAGATAAACACGCAAAATTTTACGCCAAACCTTTTGCAAAAATTATATATAATAGGCTAAAAGAAGAAAAGCTTGAGTTTGATTTTATTCTGCCAGTGCCAGCCCACATCAATACCATAAAACGCCGAGGCTATGACCCAGTAAAACTTCTTGCAGATGAGCTTTCACTATTAACAAAACTACCCGTCAAGCAAGCGATAATCAAAAAAGTGGACACAAGCACACAAAAGTTTTTGACCTACGAAACGAGGCAAGAAAACATAAGAGACAGTATTACCCGAGACCGAAGTATTGATATTACTGACAAGAGGATACTCCTTTTAGATGACGTGGTAACTACCTGTGCAACTATAAACTCATGTGCTATGCTACTTGGAAAGGCAAAGGTTGTTTACGCCTGTGCTTTAGCAAGAACTACAAAAGAGCTGGAAGAGCCAAAACTTGAAGAAGATGACTAAAAAGCTAAAAATATTTAATTGATAAGATTTTTTTCAAAAAAACGCTTGACAGACGTATATTTATTTTATATAATGAGGAAGTATCAAAAAATTCTCCCTTTTTGATATATGGCCTCATGGTCAATCGGTTAAGACATCGCCCTTTCACGGCGGAGTGAGGGGTTCGACTCCCCTTGAGGCTACCAGGAGGCGAAAACGGCATTGTTGCTTGTTTTCGCTTTTTTTAAAGCGAAAAGCTACGCCCTAACATTTGTTTTCGCCTCCCCGCACCAAACGTAAATTCTCGTTTCACTCGAATTTAGTGCGACTTCTTATGAGGATGATTATTATATACTGCGTTTCTGCCTAGGCTTATCGGGGTTCCCCGCAAATCGTGAGATTTGTGGGGTGGTTTTCGGGGTTCCCCGCAAATTGAAAATTTGTGGGGTGGTTTTCGGGGTCCCCAAAAATTGCATAATTTTTGGGGTAAAGGAGCAAACGAGCGTTGCCGCAATAGTTACATAGTAACTTTGCCTGAGCGTAGTTTGCGACGTGGCGGTGGCGCTTATTTTTTCTCTCCCGGGGTTCCCCGCAAATCGTCAGATTTGTGGGGTGGTTTTCGTGACCAAACGTGATTGCTAAAGCAATCAGTCACGACTTTTTATAAGGATGCTATTTTGATTTTGCATTGTTGCTTGTTTTCGCTTTTTTTAAAGCGAAAAGCTACGCCCTAACATTTGTTTTACTTTTTTGTGTACCCCCAGAATATTTGGATTTTTTGACAACAAAAAAACAGTTTAAGTGTTTGTTTAAACTGTTTTTTCTTGTTCTTTTTATTTTGTTCAGTCTTTTATACTTATGCTCGTTCTTCTTGTATCTCTTCTTTGTTTGCGTATTGACCGTCTATATTCTCTCGCTCTTGAGCCTTGATTTCTAAAAACTTATCTAATGCCTTGTTTGAATTCATTCCCAAAAGCATATCCATCATTTTGTTATAACTAAGTTCAGCGTTGCAAGACATATACTCTTGAAATGTCTCTAAAGTGCCTTCTCTATCCTTTAAGTACTTATCATATAGCACAGTGGAAACAATTTCGCCTACAACATACCTCTCTGCGTAACGACGGCGTCTGCTTGTCATTTCTTTTAGTCTTTTAGCTAATACTTTGCTATTTTCATCCAATGAAATTTCGTACTCTAGTTCTTTTTTAGTCCTTTTGTCCAAAGGGAAAAAGCCCGCCATATCCAATATTTCGTTACACTGAAAACAATAATTAATTTCCCCTACCAATGAATTATTCATATCAATAAATAGGTCTTTATATTCTTTTTGAGATATTATATTGTTTTCATAAAGATAGCCAGCAAACACCTTTATCATAAAAAGCGATTCTACCTCGCATATTAAAGTGTCGACTGCTCGTCTACTGCTCTTCATTCTTTGTGATGATGCGTGGGCTAGCTCGTGAACGATGGTCTGAAGTCCTATAATGTCATTTGTAGGGTTTATAACAATTTGTCTATATTTATCATTACAATAACTATCTTTATGGCGGTTGAAAGAAGATGGTTTGCTTACCTTTACCAAAACATTTTCATCATTTAAGACGCTATTTAAATTTTCGTATATTTTTGTCCCTAGTGATTTATAAAACTCAAAACATATCGTAAGCATATCCTCAAGGCTATAAGCCTTTTTTTCAAATTTTACCTCTTGTTTGCCGATTGTATTTTTTACCTTAGTCAACTTATCTCTATAACAATTTATGGCATTATATATTTTTATTGATTTTGCATCTACATAGTTATCATTATACCTATCAATTGCTCTATTACCTATAACACTAAACATTATTTTTCTCCTATGCGGGTATTCTATCATAAAGGTTTATCTTTGTCAATACTTTTATTGCAGACACCAAGCATTATTTTTGTATTTTTTTCTTTTTGCAACATAGTCTCTGACATATTTTGAGAGGACTCTGCCTTTTCTCTCTCAAGCACCATCTGAACCTTAAGCACATCTGCCCGTTTAATTGAAAATTTAGAAAAAATCATAATTGCAAGCGACAAAAATATAGTGCATCCAAAAAAGACAATTAGCCCTAAGCCGTTTTGTACGCTCATTGCTTGAACAGGCATAGTGGAATCAAATTTGATTAAGTCAAGCAGAAAACCGATTATCAGCAGTGCTACCGAGTTTGCAAGGTTATAGGTAAAGGTAAAGTAGCCGGTATATGCTCCAGCGTTACTTTGCCCTGTTTTAAAGATTTCAAGCGTTACGCAATCGGCATACATTGAAAAAGGTAGAGAATACATAGCCCCTGCCCCAATTCCGCACAAGATTAGGCAAGGTATGGCTATAAAAAACATTGACTGGCTGTCAATAAATTCACGGAAGAGAAAGGTTAGCACTGTTAAAAAAATCCCGAACACGATTGTGGAGAGAGAGATGATAAGCGCCCGCTTTTTATCCATCCGCTTTGAAGCGTACACCCAAAGTGGTTGAGAGGCTATCGCACCGCCAAAGAGAGCTATCAGCACTATTGATATTTGTGAAGAAGAAAAGTGGTAGCAATAGGTAAAAAGGTGCATACCAACTGACGTTAAAAAAGCTGAAGCGATGGTGGCAAAGGAGTAGCCAAGAATTACCGCTCTAAAATCCTTTTTCTTTAAAATATTAAAGTAGCCAGAGAGCAACTTTGACAAGTTAAACTTTTCTTTAGGCACTGCGAGTGAATAAATCTTATGTTTTTGTGTGTATCTTAGGCAAGAGAATATGGTTATCAGTCCAAAAAAGATAAGCAAGGCTGAGTTTATGCAAGCGATGGTTATATATCCTTTTTGAGTGTACTGTTGTTGTATGCTAATGGAGATTGAGGACATAAAAAAGTACATAAGGATACTTGGCAAAATCATACCTATTATATTAAATACCGTTTTAAAGCTTTGAATTTTTGACTGCTCGTTATAGTCGGGAGCAATATCAATTGCAAGGGCTGAAAAAGGTGTGCCGTAGCAGGTGTTGGCAGTCTCGATAGCTAGCATACCGATTAAAAGCCAAAAGAACTTGCCAATCTCTGACAGTGAAGCTGGCATTGACCAAATGCAGATATTTAAAAAGGCAATTACAAAAATCCCAAAAAACATAAAGCCAAGGCGTTTGCCAAAAAACTTGTTTTTAGTATTGTCAGATAGGTATCCAACAAGCGGGTCGCTTACCCCATCCCAAAGCGAAGAGATGGCAATAGCAATTCCGACAAGTGAGCCTGAAATACCCATTACAGCGGTAGCAAAAAACATTATAAAGTTGTTTAAAGTTTGCGACATAGAGCTATAGCCAAGTCCGCCTATTCCATAACATAATTTTGTGGTAAATTTTAGATTTGTTTTCACTAACTTATTGTTATGTTGGACTTGCTGTAAATATGTTTTAAACAAAAAAATCATAACTGTTATTTTAGCTATGATTTCTATTCTGTCTAAGGCAAAACTTTACTCTTCTTCCTCATCCTCCCAAAGCTTATCTTCCTCGCTTGCTTCAGTTTTTGGATAGAGAAGTTTTTGTGCTATCTCAAAGCGAGAGTAGTTATAAAGGGCAAGCTCACAAACCTTGCCATCAATTATCTTTAAAAGTTCTTCGCTCTCTGGTCGTTCCTCTCTTGGCAGAAGCAAGGTCACTCCATTTCTTACAATCTTTTTTCCTGTCTTGATGTCCTTATAGGTGGCTTTTTCGCAGAGTATATTTGCCCGATATCCTGTTCCGCAAATAACATTGTATTTTGTTGCCTCAATATCCACCTCTATCTTTGGGATAGTCTTTTTAACAAAGTCGTCAAGGTCAACGGTAAATGGCGTAGAAAAAGAGCTTTCAATCGCAGAAGAGACCTGAAGAGAATAATCTTTTGGCTCTTCCCCCTCTTCAACACTGCCTAAAACATAGGTTTTTGGCGGTCTTTTCATATTTCCAACAAGCCTACTAAGTTTTCTTACCTTTAACACGTCTTTTCCCTTTTCTTCTTGAATTGAAATGACAATCCCTGCGTTTGAGAGCGTGTTATCTTCCACGTCATATACCACTTCTCTTGAAGAAATCTTACCTTGACTGACAATTCGATATTGTGGAAGCAGACCTGCCAGTTTTGAAATTATATCTTTAAACTTGCTATAGCCTAGCAAGACGAAGTGAAACTCCTTACTATTTTCAAGTTCAAGTTTGCTATTTTTATCCATAAATAATCCCCTATTAGTTATATAATACAATTTTTGTCTGCAAAAATCAAATGTTTAACCTTACTTTAAAATGGAATAATTAAAAAAGGAGGTTAAAAATGCTTTTTAATGACAGTAAAACCAAAGAAAATCTAGCAAGAGCGTTTGCTGGGCTATGCCAAGACGGAGCTAGATACACTTTTATTTCAAAGAGTGCCTATAGCGAAGGCTACGCCTATATTGCAAATTTGCTTGAGCGACTTGCTAAAAATAAGATGGCTCACGCCTCGGCAATCTATCAGCTTATGCTTGACAATATAAAAAAATCTAAGGACAACGTATCCATTGAAGCAGGTTATCCTTTTGAAAACCAACTACTTAAAACTAGCCTACTTGACTCTGCCGAGATAGAGGCATATCAGTATAAAAATGTCTATCCTCACTTTGCCAAGATTGCTAAAGACGAGGGCTTTAAAGAGATTGAAAAGTGTTTTTTGTGTATAAGCAAGGTTGGAGAAGAAAATTTTTTACTCTTAAAAACCCTTGCCGAGCGTTTTGAAAGCAAAAGCCTATACAAGTCAGATGAAAAAGAACTTTGGATATGTTCTAACTGTGGCTATAGAGAAGCTTTAAAAGAGGCTTGGCAATCCTGTCCACTTTGCTCCTATCCAAAAGGCTATGTAATTGTGCCAAGACAGTATTTAAAAGGTTAGGTTTGTAAATTTTAAAGGGTCTTTTTAATAATTTTCCTTACCAATAAAAAAGCAACTTTATAAAAAGTTGCTTTTCCTCTTTAGTACCTCATCTTTGCGAGATGTCTTTATCTTTTGTATGAAACTATTGCAAGGCATATTTTTATAAATTTTTTTGGAGTATAAATAATTTCTCGATTACAAAAATAAGATTAATGTTTCCTACAAGGTCTTTTCTTTGTACAAGGATTGCCTTGCAATAAGCTTTTACACTGGGTCACAAAAATGCCTTTTGCGACCCAGTCTTTTGTACTGCTAATCTTTAACCTATGTAATTTATGTTAGAAGATTTTACTCTTTAGTAACAAGACTTTTAAAGCTTGCTCCAAACTTAAAAGTTGGGCAATAGCTAGATGGTATTGATATCTTCTCCTTTGTTTTAGGATTAATTCCCTCTCTAGACTCTCGTTTTTTCAGCTCAAATGTGCCAAATCCGTCTATACAAATTTTCTCGCCCGCCTTTAATGCTTCAGCTATAGTTGATGCAAATGCTTCAAAGGCAATCCCTGCATCCTTTTGAGTGAAGTTTGCTTTATCTGCGAGTGCTTTAATAAATTGTTTTTTATTCATTTAAAAAATCTCCTTTTAAAACAATAGGCTTCCACCTTGTGAACATTCTAGCATATTTTAAGCGAATGTGCAAACTTTTTTACGCAATTTTACAAAATCTTTAAAATTAGCCTATCAAGGTGTAAAATAAGCGATTATCTCTTTAAATATCAGCCTTAAATATTCGCCTAACACCTTTGCCCAGTTAAAGAAATCATTCTCGTGAGCCATTGCATTTCTTATTATAGATATAACCTTGCCTATCACTTTGTTAAGTTTGGCACTGCCAGTATCTCGGCTATCTTTACTTTCTGCCCGATTGTCGCCCATACAAAATAGAGCCTGCTCGTCAAGGTCACTGCCTACGGTAAAAAATCTAACTTGATAGGTCATTCCTCCTGCCGTTACAGGAATAATCTCTGTTGGATATTTGTTGATAAAGTTTTCAAGAAAGCCAACATCATAATAGCACACCCCTTGAGCAAAGTTATCTTCGCTGTAGCTATACCCGCTCTCGCTTATCCCTAGCTCGTTCCACTCGTCATAGCTTTTGATATAGCTTTCATAGATTACATACTCGTCATCTTGCTCTGTGTAGACAATTTGGCGAGTGCTGTCGCCCTCTTTTATCCTAATAAGCCTCATCTCCATTGCACCGCCCTCGCCTACAGGTAGCATAACCAAGCTAATTTTATCTCCGCTAAAGGCTACCACCCGCTTGATAACGCTATAGCCCGGTCTCTCTTCACTTCGGTCAACAATAACAATATCGCCGTAAGAGAGCTTTTGCGTTCTTTCAATAAACACAGCGTCTTGTCTATCATCTGCTAAAGGCGAAGGGTTTAGGGTCGGTTGCATTGAAACATTTTCTACCACTACATAGCCATACTTAAGATTAAATAATAGGTCGGTCACATTGACTAAAAGCAGTATAAACAAAATTGCACAAAAAAAAATGAAAAAACTCCCATTTTTTTCTTTTTTATGTTGTGAAAATTGCTCGTCAAACTCAAAGTATTCCAAAACGCCCTCTCAATAGATAAATAATAACTTTTTTTGCCTATTTAGTCAACTTTTTTTAAGTCAACTCTTTTTGAAAATTCACATCCGCAATAATTTTGTCTATAAAGATTGTACTTTTTAGAAAGCTCGATGCTCTTTTTGTAGCCGTCTTGCTTTTTGTAATTGCCCTCTAAAAAGGTTATTCCCTCTTTCTCGCCAATCAAAAAGCCGAGTGCGTTGATAATCTCAGCGTTCTTGTGCGGGCTGACTGTCAAGGTTGTGCCAAACTTATCAAAGCCAAACGCCTTTGCCTTGAGTGCTGTCTTTTTAAGCCTCAGCGCAAAGCAGACAGAACATCGCCCGCCACCCTCTCTTTCATTTTCTAGCCCCTCAATTTCATTATAATACTCGCTTGGTGTATAGCCATCTTCAAGCACTGGGATATTTACAAGCTGGCAGTACCTTTTCTGCTCAGAAAGTCTATGCAAATACTCCTCTTTTGTATCTATATTAGGATTATAATAATATATAGTAATATCATAATCTTTAGAAAGCAAAGCTATAACCTGCGTGCTACAAGGTCCACAACAAGAGTGCAGAAGCAGTTTTTCTTTTTTGTTTTGAGGTAAACTATTTTGCTCTTCCAAAATTTTCTCCTTTTATTTTTTCAAAGCTTACTCCACCGTTCGCAAAAGTTTGACAAGGTCAGCAAAGGCGGGCTCTTTTTTTAGATAAGCTTTTATGTCACTATCAAAGTTTTTGGTGGTAATCATAAAACAGCCAAGGCAGTCGCCACAATTGACAAAAACTTGAAGGGTGTAAAACAGCTCATCCTTAAACCCCCTTATCACATACAAAGGAAAAACAAAATCCTTTATGCGAAGGTTGGTAAAAAAAATAAACTCATACTTGCCCGTCAAAACGCTATACTTTTCTGTAAGCTGTTGGTAGGATTGATAAAATTCTTCTGGGTCACGATGGACTTCAAAAAGAGAGATAACCCTGCCCTCTTGCGAAAAATAATTTTCTCGATTGATAAAACCTTGCCCGTTATCTAAAAAGTATCGGTCTTGGCTAACTTGATAGCCTTTAGGCAAGTCAAAGGACATTTCATTTAAGGTGCGAATAATTCTCTTCATCCTCTCTCCCCTTTTATGATAACTCTTTTAACAAAAAAAGTCAAGGTTAAAGGATACTTAACTTCTGCTTGCTTAAAAAAATTTTTACAAAAGGCAAAACCATATCTAAAAACTACTTAATGCATACATCATCATATCATTAACGCTTTGGTCAGTTAGATAGTAGACTAAAATTTTGCCATCTCGCTTGTAAGCGACTATATTTTGGTCTTTAAGCTGTTTAAGTTGATGAGAGATAGTGGTCTGATTGATATTAAGCACATTTGACAGGTCATTGACGCACATATTCATCATAGAAAGACAGGTTAAAATCTTTATCCTGGTCGAGTCAGAAAAGTTTTGAAAATAGTCAGCAAGCTTGCTTATAGCCTTTTCCTCTGGAAGCGTGGAAAGAATTTCTTGTTTATTTCGCTCACTTAAAAGTAAAAATCTATTTTGCATAATTCCTCCTTGTAATCACAATTTTAAAAAAATAGTCATAAAAAATAACGTATCTCAATCTATATTTATTAAACCATACACAAAAGAAAAAGCAAAATAGAAAACTAAGCTATTTTGTCGAGCTTGTAAGATTTTTGTAATTTAAGGAGGGAAAATGATTTCATCACAAAATATCTTATTTGTTCTACTTTTGTCAGTAATTGCAAACGCAACCGACACCAACCTTAACACCAACACCAACTTTTTGCTTTTGCTACTGCTCGCACTAGGCGGACAAAATAACTTTGGCAGTGGCTGTTGCCAAAACACCTGCCCAGGACAGTCATCTTTTAATACATTCTTTTAATAGAAGATAAACCCAAACTCCTAAGTTTACTATGCTACCTACAAAAAGTGGATAATCCACCCAGGTCAGTCATCCTTTAACACATTCTTTTAATAGAAGATAAATTTAACCCCAAAATCCACTCCGATACCTACAAAAAGCGAATAATTCGCCCAGGTCAGTCATCCTTTAACACATTCTTTTAATAGAAGATAAACCCTAGCCCCAAAGTTTACTATGCTACCTACAAAAAGTGGATAATCCACCCGGGTCAATCATCTTTTAACACATTCTTTTAATAGAAGATAAACCCAAACTCCTAAGTTTACTATGCTACCTACAAAAAGTGGATAATCCACAAAAAGCGAATAATTCGCAAAAGAGGTTTGACATTTAGTAAAAATTTTTTAAAAAAGATAAAATTTAACCCCTAAGTTTACTCAGAAACCTATAAAAAGCAGATAATCTGCATTTTTTTGAAAAATTTATGAAAATTATTTTGACTTATTCACTTTTTATGCTATCATTGTCTTGTAAATTAATAAAAAGTAAACAAAAGGAGGGGAAAAAATGTATTCATTACTAAATCTTGTATCTGATTGGGGTGGATTTATTAATAATATGGATGGTCTTACTAGTGCTCAAATAGACCTTTTGAACAGCGTATTTAGTATTATCTCTACTGTATTATGGGTAGTACTTGCTATTGTTGGTGCAATTGGTGCAATCTATGCTATCTATCTTGGCGTTCAACTTGCAAAAGCTGATGAACAAGGCAAGCGTGATGACGCTAAAAAACACCTTATCACAACAGTTATTGCCGTTGGTGTTACAGTGGCTTTAATCTTGGTATTTAATATCTTCTTACCAATGATTTTGGATGCTTTCCAAGTAGGTCAATCTGGAGGAAGTGGTAACACAGACATAGGAAATGATGATGAAGGTGGTGGTATGATTACACTATTTTCAAACTTTGCTAATATGATAAAATGCAGTTTATAACCCCTGCTATTTGATAAAATATAAAAGCGGTAGAAATATCGCTTTTTTTATTTGACAATAGGGCAAAATTCTTGCAAAAAAGTTTAAAATATGCTATTATGTTTTTAAGTTAATTGCTATAGGAGATAAAAATGCAATCTTTATTGTTGATAGGAAATTATGTTTACACTGGCGGTCTTGCGTGGCTGAATAATGTCTATGAGGTTTTGCCACCGATTTTGTATACCATCCTTGCCCTGATTGGCGGGGCTGGAAGTATTTATGCCATCGTGCTTGGCGTCAACCTCGCCAGAAGTGACAGTGAAGATAAGCGAAAGACAGCCTCAAACAGAATGAAAAACACAATAGTTGGCGTAGTTTTGCTGTTAGTTTTGGTGCTATTTATTACCCTTGCCATCCCTGAAATTCTGCACGCTGTATATCCTGAGTATGTTATATCGCCCGAGCAGGCTAGTGAGTTAATGTAGGCAAAAGCTATAATTTAAAGCAACTTAGCAAGCAAAAAAATAGATACAAAAGGATGTATCGCAAAATACTGCTAAAAAAATACTTTTGCCAAAAAAATTATCAACATTTTATAGACTTAATCATAAAAATTTGTGTAAGGAGAAAAGCTATGCACAAATTTTTTTGTAATTACAACAGCTTGACCGAAAGGTATGAGCTAGCACTAAACCGCAACAATCCTTTTAAGAGTAATGTAAATATCCAAGCACAAAACACCTTACTCCCACAACTGCGTGAGCTTTTGCAAGTCGTCTATGACAATCTGCAAATTTTAAAAGAAATACCCGCCCTTGAAGAAAATTTACAAAAACTTTCTGAAAGTGAGTTACTTCTGTCAAACCTTTACTACTCCCTCTTTGCAAGTCCGCTAGAGCTAAATGACAAACAAACTACTCTCTCCCCTGCCGAGCTTTTGACTGAAACACTAGAAAAACTAACCCAGCTTGAGCAGAAAATCAATATCCCAGAGTACAACCGCCTTGCCAGGATGATTAAAGACACTTTGCAAGACATCCTAAACGCCCTTATCTCAACCCCAAACGCACCCTCGCCAACCTCAACCGCTCCCACTAGCAAGTAAACACACAAATCGTACCCCACCACTGCTAGCTGAAACACTGTACAAAAAACATAAGCTCTACAACTTCCACCACTGCTAGCGGAAATACTTTAAATCACACCGCCGACACGCTAATCTTATTAAAACTATCCCATCCCCCCACCTACTCCCAGCTACAGAAAAATGTACTCTCGACCGCCAAATCTATTCAAAACTACTCCAAGTTACCTCAAAATCTACTCCCACCTACTCCAAATCCACTGCTACCTACTCCAAGTTACCTCAAAACTGCACCACCGACAAGCCTATTCAATCAAAGCTACTCCAAATCTACTCCCACTACTCCAAATCCACTCCCATCTACTCCCACCTACTCCAAAATGTACTCTCAACCGCCAAATCTGCTCTAAAATTGCTCCGAGTTACCTCAAAACTGCACCACCGACAAGCCCATTCAATCAAAAAACTATCTCATCCACTCCAAATCCACCTCAACCTACTCCAAGTTACCTCAAAACTGTACCACCGACAAGTCCATTCAATCAAAAACTATCTCGTCTACTCCAAATCCACCTCAACCTACTCCAAGTTACCTCAAAACCGTAACGCCGACAAGTCCATTCAATCAAAAAACTATCTCATCTACTCCAAATCCACCTCAACCTACTCCAAGTTACCTCAAAACTGTACCACCGACAAGTCCATTCAATCAAAAACTATCTCATCTACTCCAAATCCCCCTCAACCTACTCCAAGTTACCTCAAAACTGCACCACCGACCAGCTAACCTACTCTAAAACTGCTCCAACCTACAGCAAAATGTACTCTCGCACGCTAAATCTACCCTAAAACTACTCCAAGTTACCTCAAAATCACACCACCGACAAGCCCATTCAATCAAAAACTATCTCGTCTACTCCTAGCTAATCCAAATCTACTCCTACCTACTCCAAAATGTACTCTCAACCGCCAAAGTCCACCCCCAAAACCGCCACCAAGACCACTTAAACTACTCCAAATGTACCCCACCTACTCCTACCTACTCCAAATTGTACTCTCACACGTCAAATCTGCTCTAAAACTGCTCCCACCTATTCCAACCTACTACAAACTACTGTAAAAATGACCGCTCGCTACTTTTTATCTCACAAATGACAGCTTTTTTTAATAACCCACTAGCCAAACTTTTTGTAAACCTTTTGAAAAAAGTTTAGAAATATAAACTTAAGTTTAGAAATATAAACTTAAATTTAGAGGTTAGTTTAGAAGTGCGAGATTAGGTTAGAGGTGCGGGGTTTAGGTTAGAGGTGCGAGTTTAGGTTAGAGGTGCAGGCTTAAGATTAAAAGTATGGGCTTAAGTTTAGAGGTGCAAGTTTAATTTAGAGGTGCGAGTTTAGTTTTCTTTAGAAAAGTAAAATTCCCGAGAAAGCCCGGGAATTTTTTTAAGCTTGTGTAAATTTAAAATTACAATAAAAAGCTTTAAGGTGTTAACTTGATTTAATCGTTTAATTTTTTTACTGTCAATATACAGCTTCCGTTTGCTTGAACTGTTGTTGTCCCTGATGGTGTTCCTGTGGTCGTGAGGGCTAAGTCTATTGAATCACTTGCCGAAAGGGTGGCAATCGCTGAGCTAGTTAAACTTGTGTTAAAAGTGCCACCGCCTGTGGTTGTAACCGTTGCCGTGTTTGTGGTTATTGTTGGCGTGATGGCTGTGGTGTTCGCTCTTGCCTCTGCTTGAAAGGTTAGCTCGGCAGTGGTGGTTAGGTCGATATTATAGAATATCTCATAATCGCCCGCCTCAGTAACCGTGATGGCGTTTGTGCCAGTGGTTGTATTTAGTAGCGGAAGTTCGGTGTTTAACTCTAGCTGAACAAAGGTGTTGGCTGTGGTAAGGGTAGGCGTTTGAGTTGCATTGTTATATAGTCCGCCATACGCAGCTAGACCTCCGCCCGTTGCACCTGTTGGGCCAGTCTCTCCTGTTGGACCTGTAGCACCGGTAGGACCAGTCGCACCTGTTGGTCCTGTCGCACCGGTTATGGAAGCTCCTGTCGGACCTGTAGCACCGGTAGGACCAGTCGCTCCTGTTATTGAAGCACCAGTCGGACCAGTTGCTCCTGTTATTGAAGCACCAGTCGGACCAGTTGCACCAGTTGGTCCTGTTGGGCCTGTAGCTCCCGTTACACCTGTGCCTGTTGCACCTGTCGCTCCGGTCGGACCAGTCGGACCAGTAGGTCCAGTTGGTCCTGTAACTCCAGTAGTACCAGTAGCGCCAGTAGCACCAGTTGGGCCTGTGTCTCCGCTTGGAATACCAAAAGCAAAGGATACTGCATCGCCCACTTGAGTGGTCGTTACTGTAGCGTCATCGCCAGGTGTTAAAGTGGTAGTTGAAGCTACTGTAAAGGTATTGCCAGCAGGACCAGTTGCCCCGGTAGCTCCAGTCGCACCAGTTGGTCCAGTTGAACCGGTAGGACCTGTAGAGCCTGTGATACTAAGACCGATTGGACCTATTGGACCAGTTGGGCCAACAGGACCGGCAGGGCCAGTTGGACCTGTTGGGCCAACAGGACCGGCAGGGCCAGTTGGACCTGTTATGCCATTAGAACCAGAAATGATAATATTTCTACAAGGAAAAGGTCTATTACAACAGTTTCTATTAAAAAAGTTAGTCATTTAAACCTCTCTTAGAGCAATCGCTCCAATTCACTATATGTGAAAAAAACAAAATTTGCTATTGATTTTTACCTGAAAAGTTGTTATAATATATAAAAATAAAGTTTGAAAAATAAGAATAAGCTTAAAATAATTACAAAAGGAGGCTATATGGAACAAAAAGAAATTGATGAAATGGGCGAATTTTTAAGCAATAAAATTAGTAGAGAACTTAAAACTCTATCTCGTTGCAAAAAAGCGTTAAAGTTGTATACTGCTTATCACGTTGTAAGATATAACAGAAAACCTGACCCAAATCCAAAGATTGAAATTGATAAAGAAAATTACAATATACGAATGTCTGTATTTAAAGAAGACCAACTTAGCAAACTGGAACTTATGAGAAAAATTGATAAGGTCAGCCTTGACGAGCTAAATGATAGCCTTAAAAAACTTCAAGCACGAGAACCTGCAGACAATACAATCTTTATAGACGACTTACTGTCTGTGCTAAAAACCTATCCAAGTCTCCATTCAGAAGAACGCATTATCGCCGGCATAGCTTTAGAAACCTTTTACCGCTTTGTACTAGACCAAAGATTTATTTCTCGTTTTAACTATGCCTTTTATGCCTCAGTTAAAGACACTTATTTAACACTTCTTGCCGAAAAAGAAAAACCTAAACAGCAAGAAGATGACCTAGAACAAGAAGAAGATTAATATCAAAAATTGTTGAATTTTGTTGAAAAATATGAATTTTTGTTGAATTGTCTGAATTATTGTAGAATAGTGTTGGATTGTGTTGAAATATTTGTATTTTTGTTGAATTGTCTGAATTATTGTAGAATAGTGTTGGATTGTGTTGAATAGTTTGAATTTTTGTTGAACTATTTGAATTTTTGTTGGAAATTGTTGGAAAATGTTGAATATGTAAAATTTTGTTAGAAAAAACATAAAAATTGACAAAGTTTTTATGTTTTTTTATTGCTTTATATATTTTTATTCAAATGCAACCTTTTTTATTAATATTTGCATTTACAACTATTTTTTTAAGAGTTTAATCTTTATCTTTTTAACCTTTTCTGTAAAAGTGATAGGTTAGGCAAAATTCTTCGGCTTTAAAAACTTAAGGTACAAAAAATGCTAGCAAGCTTACAATTTTTTGCATAAGTAATTTTGTAAAGGAGAAACTATGGCTAACGAAGATTTTTATATCGGTGCAAATGATGAGCATGGGGTAAATCCACCTACTCCTGGCAAACGCACCCCATTTATTACCGAGCTTGGCAGACAAATTTATGAAAATGAGTTCAATCGCTCTGCCAAAAACAAATTTATTGAGGCTTGTATGCGACAGGATTTTTCGGTATTTGATGTGAAGAGTGAGCTTCAAGACATTTCTATTTCTGAGCGAGTGAGGAGGATAAACTCGCAAAATTTGACCTTGCTTGTAACCTTTGCCTACAATGCCTTTGGCGAGGAATTTAATTCGGCTTCGGGGCTAGAGGTGTATTACTCTCTACTCAATCCTCAAGTGAACGCAAGCAAAACGCTCTCAGAAGATGTTTACAACCGTTTAATTCAAGGTACATATCAAGTGGGAAGAGGGGTAAAAACGATAGATGTTGGAGTGCTTTCAAGTGTAAACTGCCCGTCAACGCTGATCGAGGCTGGCTTTATGACCAATTTAAGAGAGGCGGGACTTATGCTCAATCCTCTTTTTGTGACCGAGGTTGGCGAAGAGGCGTGCCAAGGCGTTTGTGACTTTTTGGGGGTAAGTTATCTGCCCCGAGACAACTTGTCGCTCTACCCTCTACTCAGAACGGGAAGCTCAAATAATTTTGTCTATCTTCTGCAATTTATTTTAGCAAATCAGTATGGCTATTCCCTTGCAGTTGACGGAATTTTTGGCAGTCGAACTGCAAGTGCTGTGAGGGATTTTCAAGCAAACAACTCTCTTTCTGTTGACGGGCTTGTGGGCAACAACACCTGGAAAACGCTGTTAACTCTGCCTCAATATCCACTGCTTAGAGAGGGCAACCGAGGAGCTTATGTAAGGTTTTTGCAACAACTGCTAGAGAGCAAACTCTATCCACTCGGCAACATTGACGGAATTTTTGGCAGTCAAACCTTGAATGCTGTATGCTCTTTTCAATCGGCAAACAATCTGGCAGTTGACGGAATTGTTGGACCAAATACTTGGGGCGTGCTTGCAACAACTTAAAGTTTTTGCAAAATTGTATTCGCCCTTTTGGTTTTATCCCTTACGCTGATACTGACAAGTAAAGCCTAATTAATCGCTCTATTTTTAGCAAAAGTAGAGCTTTTTTAATAGAGCTAGGTTCTGTTTTAAGACTAAGCTTTTGGAAAATACCCTCTTATTGCAAGCGAAGTTTACAAAACTCGTTAAAGGTCAAATTTTTTATTGCTAAAAACCCGTTTTTGATTTGCCCGACTTAAGCACGCTCCCAAGATATAGGAATTTCTGTCGTTGATGGTGTCGTTATTTGTCAATTGCCAAACGATTTTATGCACATCCTCTTCGTCAAGCAAAGAGATATGATATAGCAGTTTGTCTTGGCTAAAGTCTGTCTGATAAAACCGCAGTTTGCCCTCTTTGGTTTTTTTGATAGCTTGAGAAAGCACACTCATTATCTCGCTAAAGCAAGCCTTTTCTTCACTGCTATACCCCCAATAGTTAAAAAACACCTTAAAATTTTCACTTAACAGAGTTTTTATCTCCGCCTCCTCCCCGCACGCACGCACTTTTGAAAGAATTTTATTTTCATTGATGGACTGACTAAAAGTTAGTTCATCAGTATCAGTATCAGTAACAGTATCAGTTACAGTATCAGTAACAGTATCAGTATCAGTATCAGTTACAGTATCAGTTAGGTTATGGTTAGGTTTTTCTAGGTTATGGTTAGGTTTCGTTAGGTTTTGGTTAGGTTTTTCTAGGTTATGGTTAGGTTTCGTTAGGTTTTGGTTAGGTTTCGTTAGGTTAGGCTCCGGTTTTTCTAGGTTATTGTTAGGTTTTGTTAGGTTTTGGTTAGGTTTTTTTAGGTTTTGGTTAGGTTTTTTTAGGTTAGGCTCCGGTTTTTCTAGGTTTTGGGTATTTTCATCGTTTAACAAGTCTTTTTCGTCAAAATTTTCCTCTGTTTCTAATTCATTTTCATTTGTTGGAGGCGTGTTTTCTTGATATTCTTGCTTTTTTGGTCTTCCACCCTTCTTCCCGTTTTCTATGCGTGCGTCATATCTCATATTATTTAATTCCAACCCAGTAGAAAAACACAACAGCATTGCGTTGACGACTGGCGAGAGGTTCTCGGGCATCTGTCCGCTAAAGCCATATTCTACTAGTGCTTTGTAGGTCTCAAGCTGATTTTCCTCTGGAAGTGCATTGATGGCGTTTGTCCAATTTTTAAAGATTATAAAACTTTCTCTTGACATAATTTTCTCCTTTTGCAACATTATTTTATCATTACAAAAAAAGCTTTTTCAATGTTTACTGCCACTTTTTTTTGAAATTAAGCCCTCAAAAAAGAAATATTTTTTATTTTAGTTGATAAAAAAAATTGATTGTGATAAACTTTAATGGTAAACTACTTCTCTCGTGGAGACGTACCGAAGAGGTCGCAACGGGACGCACTCGAAATGCGTTTGTCGAGTAATCGGCACGTGGGTTCGAATCCCACCGTCTCCGCCATAGAGAAAAAAACTGCGCTATTGTTTCTGTTCACGCTCTGCGTGAAAATGAAACCCTTTCGCTTGTTTTTTTCTCCCGGGGTTCCCTGAAAATCGTAAGATTTTTAGGGTGGTCATCGGGTTCCCTGAAAATCGTAAGATTTTTAGGGTCACTTCCGCACCAAACGTAAATGCTTGCCTAAAAGGGTACCCATAAAATTGTCAAATTTTATGGGATAAAAAATAAACGAGCATTACCGCAAATATTGTGAAACAATTTTGCCTGAGCGTAGTTTATTTCGTGAGTTAAGACTTTCTACAATGAAACCCTTTCGCTTGTTTGACCTTCTGCGTAAAAATTTTGACTTTGTTATTTAACAATTAAAAGGATATGTTATGAAAAAATTTAAGGTTATAGTTGATACTGACCCTGGCGTTGATGATACCGCCTGCATCGTGTTTATGCTTTTTGATAAAAAACTTGATATCAAACTTTTTACTACCGTCTCTGGCAATGTTAAACTTAAGTCTGCCACGAGAAACTTGCTCCATATCCTTGAAAAGTTTGGCAAAGATTATCCCGTTGCGATGGGAGCTAGCAAGGCTATGTATAGAGAAACGCCGACCGCTGAAAATGTTCACTCTAAAGAAGGTATGGGTGGATATATCCCGCCAAAGAGTGTAAAGCTTTCCCCTTTAAAAGAAGATGCAGTTTCGGCAATGTATAAAGTTTTGATGGAGGGCGATGGGGATATCATCCCTATTGTTCTTGGCCCGCATACAAATATGGGACTACTTTTAACCAAACACCCTGAGGTTATCAAAAAGATACCAAAGATAATCTTTATGGGCGGTTCGCCTTTTGGCGTTCCTGGCTTTCCTGACCACATTTCCTTTAATATCCGCTCTGACCCTGAAGCTTTTAAGATTGTGCTTGAAAGTGGTATCCCTCTTGTGATGGTTCCCTCTGATATGGGAAGAAGAAAGGCATACCTAACCGAAGAGCTTGTCTATCAAATCAGAGACACAAACGATGTGGGAAAATTTTTGTTTACAATGTATGACAAATACTGGGAAAGATTTTTCCCAGACAAGCGAATTGCCACCAACGACACCTGTGCCTATATCTATCTTACCCACCCTCATCTTTTTAAATGCAAAAAGGTTGAGGTTAAAGTTGACCTTGAAGAAACTCCCGGCAAAACCTTTGTTAACTTTAACAAAAAAGGTCATATAAAATTGACGATAAGTGTAAAGCGAAAAAGATTTTTAAAATTATATATGAAAAAATTAAAAGAACTTTCTTTTATCAAGTTTGACATGCCACAGGATAATAAATAATGTTAAAAAAAGACTTAAAACTTGGCTTAAATATTGCTAGTTTATAAGTCTTTTTTTGTCGAATAATTTGAATTTTTGTTGAATTTTTTGTATTTTTGTTGAATTATTTGAATTTTTTTGTATTTTTGTTGAATATTTTGTATTTTTTTGTAATTTTATGTATTTTTGTTGAATTTTTTGTAAAATTGTTGATTTTTTTGTATTTTTATGAATTTTTGTTGAATTATTTACAATTTTCGACATTTTTTTATATTTTTTAAAATAATATTTTCTACAATATTTTTTATTATTTTACATTATTTTTTATTTTTTGATAATTTTATTTATTTTTTGACAAAATTTGACAAAGTTTTTATTCTTTTAAGTTATTAAAAAAGTTTTCATTATAAAGCACGCTAGCATTATCTGGCTTAAATTTTTTGGAAAGCTTATGATAAAACTTTGACCGCTTTTTATCCCCTAATCTATAATAACATACGCATAGCTCAAGGGCTGGCAAAAATTGGTAGCAGTCAAGGTTTACAAATCCGCCACCTGCCACATTTGGTTTTGCTTGCAAGGCTTGTTCGTACCAATATATTGCCTTTTTATATTCTCCGCTCTCCTCAAAGATTTTACCAATTTCAAACAGTACTTCCCCTCTTGGCAAGTCATAGACGAAGGAGCCAAAGAGTGCAGTTAAGGCATTGTTCTTTTCCTTTTTAAGTTGATAACATTTTGAGAGATTTAAACAGGCTTCTATATTATTCTCGCTCCAGCCCTTGCCTTGCGAGAGAAAGACGGCAAAGGTGTGGATTGCCTCATCGATGAGATTGTTATAGTATAGCTCCCTTGCATAGTAAAATTGTTGCCGTGGCGTAAAGGTTTTACCAGAGCTGAGCATTCTACGATATATATTTAAGTTCCTATCAGTGTGAGGTTTATCTTTTCGGTTATGAAAAACAGATATATCCTCTCGGTAGATAACTTTGCCTTGAAGAGAGATAACTTCGTGAATTGGGTCTTGAAAGCGAAAGAGCGGGCTGTTTTTGACTATTCGCTCTCGCATAAATTTAAAGGTCGGCTCAAAGTTTTTTGTATAGGCAGTGACGTAGGAGCACATAACTACATCAAAATCCTGCTCGCTTGCTTTTAGCTCCTTTATCTTTTCCACGCTGTCCTTTAAGACAAGGTCATCGCCATCAAGCCACATAATATAGTCACTTGTTGCCTTATCAAAAGAAAAATTTCTTGCCTTTGAAAAGTCGTACACCCATTCAAAAAAGTAGACTTTATCGGTAAACTGCTTTGCTATCTCTACCGTTTTGTCTGTAGAGCCTGTATCGACTACAATTATCTCGTCTACGCAGTCTTTGACGCTTGTTAGGCACTCGGCTAGAGTTTTTTCTTCATCTTTTACTATTAGGCATAGTGATAGAGTTTTCATAGTTTAATATATGTTTTTTATTTTATATTTGATAATTTCTTTTTAATTTATTTTTTATAAATATTTTTATAATTTACGCAAATAATTATTTTATATATATTTATATAAATTAATATATATTTCGTCAAAATATTTTGATTTTTTCCATCACTATGATAAAATGCTTATATATGAATAAGAGGTGTAAAGTTATGATTAGTAAAAGATTATTTAACGGATTTATAATTTCTTTTATTTTAATTGGTCTTCTAGCTTGCGGTATGTTTTTTTCGAGTAACAAACTGCCTAGTACCTTTGCTGAGCCACCAACCTATCAAATGATTGAAAATACTCAGTATGACTATCTTGATGTTAACCAAAACAATACTACTGGCAATTATCAAGATACCATCTTTCTTATGCAAGGCGGTCAGACTGGTAGCTCGATTGATGTAAGCATAGCGAGAGGAGACCTTATATCCAACTCACTTGGCAATCAAAACTATGCTTACATTTCAGGTTTGGATGAAAGCGGAACGCCAAGAGAATATTATTACTTTAGTTTTCCTAACAACCTTTCACTTTACTATAACTTGACCAACACCCAGGTTGAGAGCGGACAGAGTGGCACCAACCTTTTGCAAGAACAACTTATCAGCACTTATGCAACCTCTAATGGAGATAACGCTTTTGCTATTGAAAGTATTGGACTTACTCCGCAAAAGCTGGAAATTTCCTTTCTACTTAACACTCTTGAAAGTCAACCTCAGTTTTCTGGCAATCAGGTAATTTTAAATCAAGAGGGAATTTACACCTTAGTCATCAACGTCAACCTTTACTTTACAGATAATGGCGGAATAACCTTTACTCCTAGTGTTGCCACCATCTACTACACCTTTATGGTTTTCAACTCGGAAACTTACTTTAATTTCTCCTCTGGTCTGCCTAACCTTACACCTTCTTCCAATATGCAGTCTACGGCACTACCTTCTTCAAACAGATTTTCAAGATATTATTTTTATAACTACTCCTATAGTGGAGATTCATTAACTGACCCAAATGCCCTTGCTACAATCTCTTACAATCCAAACCTTTATCAGCTTACCATAACCTATGTTGACTTAAATAGTAACAGTTACACCTCTACTTTGGTTTATAGTAATGGAGAGTTCTCGCAAGTGGACGACAATGGAAATGTTATTGACGAGAGCGAATACTTTGTGCAAAGTTATCTTGAGGGCGAAGATGGAAAAGTTGTATTTTTAAATCTTGGCTACTATGATATCTCTTTGCAGTACCTTTACACTTCTGAGCAAAATGTATACGAGCTTCCACTTGACCAGCTTGAGAACACCACCCTTTTAAATAAAGACCAACGCTTGTATATCTATGGCTATCAAGCAGTATATTCTGACTATGCAAGCATTGACCCTGTAACTAATCAGCCTGAGGCAGTGGAGCTAAAAACCTATAACTTAGAGGAGCTTGTTCAAGAAAACAGCGCTGATATTACCGCTTCTGTAAACAACTATTTGGTAAATCATCCAGATATTATAGGAAGCTCGGCAAACAATACCAGCAATCCTATAAGTTATGTTGGAGTAAACTACAAGACGGTAAGTGCTCCTATGCCTTTTGATAACGACCTGATTGAAACGATGGCTTTAACTTATCTAAATGAACTTGAAATAAGCCCTGCCTCTACCAATCAAACGCCTATCAAGTTTATCACAAACGGCAACCTTTCAGCAGTTAACAGTAGAATTTATAGGCTTACCACCACAAGAACTGATGGAATAGTAAGTTATCAAACTGATGGCTATTCTAACTTTGAAGGCTTTAACCAAAACGAGCCAGGAATTTACCTTTACCTTATTCAATACTCCTATGACAATTACCTTTCTACTACTGGTACTTTGCAAAACTCTTACTATCACTATCAGATATTCTTCTTTGAAATTACCAACACACTGCCAACTGTAACTGTGCTAGATGAAGAGTTGAATGAAGTTTACGCCTCTGGCTTTACTAACAAAGGTGTGTACATAATAAATGACTCGCAAAGCAATAATTATGACGCTGAGGTCACTATCACACTTTCTGCCTATAACTATAACAGAGAAAATGATAACGATAACAGAGAAAATGATAACTATAACAGAGAAAATTATTACTATTACGACCAAGATATAACTACCCTTTCAAATTATGGCATATACTACACCTACTTTGAGTATTTATCGGGCGAAGAAAATAGCCTTTATAACGAAAAGCTTGGTGGAAAGTATGGAATTTATATTGACCCGTCTAACCCTTACTCAAACGCCTACTATACAATCAATGTTTACTCAGCTAACACCACCCAGCCAAGTACCAAATATTTTACTATAGACACAAGTGAAATCAGCGGAATAAGTGCAAGAAGTGTAAGCTTTTCTTCAAACAACACCTACAGAATAGGCTCAGCCCTTTCTTCCTATAACACAAATCAACCTACTGTATTTTCTTGGAATGAAAAGCCTAGCGGAGCTAGAACTTATGGCTATGTAAAATATATACCGCTTTCTAGCATCAATTATTACTCCTCTCAAACAAATTCGGCAAGTTTGACTCAGCTATTAAATTACTGGCTAGATGAGGGTATACTTCCAGTTTCTTATAAGATTGACTTCTCGCAAACAAATCAATCGTCGTGGTCAGAATATCGCAACTCACTATCCTTTACCTCGACCATTGACGCCACCTATGTTAAATCTAATGCTGGGTTCTATATTCTAGAAGTCTATGACCAGGCTGGAAACTCAAAATTTGAGGTATTCTTGCTTGACACCACACAGCCACTCTTTGTTCAACATACCCAGTATAATAGCGAAATTAGACAGATTATGACCAACAATCAAAGCATTTCAGTCCCTGAAAGTGGAACAAGAATGTGGATTGAGTGGGGAAGCCAAAAAGCTATCTATCTAGAAAGTTTAGAAGCTTATCAGTTAATCACTCCTTACCGCTACAGTCCTGACTATCAAGCTGACGCTGTAAGGCTAAGCGAAAAGCTAAATGAATTTTTCTCCTCTAGCAGTGAGGATATTTACAGAGCTACTACCATTACAGTTGGTACTGTAAATTCGACTACAGAAAGCGGTCAAGTGACTACAGGAATAAGTAGTTATAACGGCAACTATCTTTTGATTGACATTGATGAGGTTAGCTTTATACGGGATACCACTTCAAGCACCTACTCTCGCTGGCAAGGAATATATAGCTATGAGCTTACCTTCCTTGACGAAAATAATGAGGCGATTGAAGGCACTTACCGAATATTGATTAGAGATAGTTCTAACAGCTATATAACAGGCAATGAGACCTATGACTTTTTAAATAATCCAAGTGCCTTTTTAACCTTTAATGTTACCTCTGATGACGCAAAGCTTTCTGTCTACCGAGGCGAAGGCGAACTGCTTGCCTTTTCAAGCTTTAACAATTCTGGCAACCTTTACTATTATGAAGAGAACGGCGAAACTATCTACACCCACCTGCCTGTTATCAATGAGACAGACCTAGAGCAAAGTGAACTGACTTATCGCTTTGCCTACTACTCGCCTGTCAACGCTGATGAAAACTTGATTGTTTCCTTTATTCCACTTGCTGAAAACGGCTCAACACTTGAATATGTTACGGTAACTTACTACCCTTACATAAAATCACAATATGTTGTAGATGGTGTATACTATTACTATTATGATATATCAGATAACCCTCAAGATATACAACAAATACCTATCTTTACCTATTCAAGCAATGACACTTATGAACCTGGTGCCGTAGTTACCTTTGACTTATCTCTTGGAAGTGGTACCTTGCCATCGGCTGGGCGTTATGTGCTTGAAAGACAATATATAGAAGGCAATGAAACTGACCAATATGACTACTTTAGAAGAACTATTACCTTTGATGTAGACGAGTTTGGCATTATCTCTCCACTTGAAACGGTAGATAACGGAGAAAGCTCTTCGCTTGAGAGCATAGTTGGTGGAGATATCATCCTTAGTATGTATAGTGGCGAGGGCAATTCGTCAATTGAGGTTTCCTTCCCAAGCTACAGTCAAGATACCGGGCTTAACAGTGGCTCTTTCTACACCCAAGAGGAGTTTGTAAGCGAGGATATCGTGCCAAGTTTTAGCGTTTCTGGAAACAAGCTACCTATGAGCTTGTATGTTCCAAAGTACAAGTTTACCACTCACGCTGTATATGACGAGGCAACAAATAGCTACTCGGTAAATTACAATAATGGACTTTCCTATTATGGCAACAGCTACTATAGCTTAGGCAGTGACAATCTTTGGCATGTCTACTCAGAGGGCGTAGAGATTAGCGAGCCTTTTAATAGCGAAAGCGAAGCCCTTGCCTTCCTTCAAGACAAAGCTTCGATTGCTGAATATGTTCTTCAAGCAAAAATTGTTGCTTATGTTACAGAAAATGGCATAAGCACCACTAAATATTACTACTCTGACGGAAGCACAACAAATGGATACCTAAACTTTTTTGAAACAGCAGAAAATGGTATTATAACTTCTACCTCTCCTGCGGTAGACAACTTCTACTTGCAAGGAAATTATGTTGTAACTTTATATCAATCCTATAACGACCCGCAAAGCTCCTTCTATTCTTTCTACAAGTTTGGCTTTGTGATAGAATCAGATGAGCCTGAGTATAACCTTCTTGATAGTGAGGGTTATCAGCTTAATGAGGTAACTCCTGGGGTATATTACACCAACAGTGACAGCATAACTGTTCAGTGGGAAGTGCCTACTAGCAACTACCAAGCAAAAATTAATGAGGACTTTGATTATATCTATATAACCTCTTCGGGAAGTTTTTCTCACAGTGGCGAAGTTATAGCCGATGGCAATACGAGGTCATTTACTATAGACTGCTCTGATTTAATCTTGACAAATGGCTCTTCACTTTCTATCACTTTGGAATTTGAAGGTCATAACTCTTCCTTCTACAGACGAACAACTAAAACTATCTATTTTGATAGGTCTGCACCGCTTGAGAACCTAAATAACCTTATGGCAAACACCGAGAGTGCGACCGAAATCTTTACAACAAACTATCAACAGCTAGAGTTTAGGTCTTATCAAGACTATCAAGGAGAGGCGCTTGAGGTTACTGCCTCGAACCTAAGCGAAATAGCAAATGCTAGCTACTCTTACACTATCTCTACTGGAACCTTTAGGTATTTTAGCTATAATGTTACAACTTCTTTCTTTAATGATGTGCTTATGCAAAGCTTAAGAAATGCTTCTACTAATACCTTTGGCACACAGGAAATATATTATAGGCAAATACCAGCACTCGACTCCTACACACAAGTGGATAGGCATTCCTTTGCAGAAAACAGTTACTTCTCGCTTATGGTTGATGATAATCTGTCGCTCAGCTGTGGCTATTATGAGATTGTTGAGCGTGACCACGCTGGCAATATGACAGTGTATCTTGTCTATGTAATCGACTCTACCTTTGAGGTAGACGAAAACGTTTCAGATATTGCACTAAGCTATATAAACAATAATCATACCGAAAGTAATTATGTTTACTCAAGTCAAATTTCCAACGGCTATAATATCTATTCTAACAGCGGATTTACCCTTGAGCAAGTTTCATATAAATCTGACCCTTGGAATATCTTCTACGTTCAACTTTACGGGCAGAGCCCAGTAAGATATTTGACTTCGCCTTGGCTTGAAGAGGGTTATGTTTATAGGGTTACTATAAGCTCCTCTGCAATAGATTTTCAGCAGATTGCCCTTTCTACCATCTTTGCTAGTGTTGAATCTTCTAGCAACAAACATATCCTTACTTTGACGGATAGAACTTCTGGCAGTATGCAAAATGTTTATCTAGCTATAATGGACGCCAATATCTACACCGAAAAGGTTGAGGACCCGCAAAGAACATCGGCAATATTAAATATTTCAGTGCCGACGCTCGCTCAATACCAAAGCACTACCACCGCTTATGTATTTCCTACAAATATCAAGATTTATCAGTTTAATCCACTCTCCTCTCAAGAAGATGGCTATGATATCTTGATGGAAGCAAATCAGCTGACCTATGGCACTTGGACTCCGCTTGATATCTATCAGCCAGCTCTTAGCTATATTAGTTTTAACTATATAAATAACGGCGCTACCCTGCAAATTGTTATCAATCTTGGTGCAAATGCCCCACAAAAGGTTAAGTTTGAAATTTTAGACAACTTTGGCAATACCACCACAATTATTCAGCTTGCAAATGAAGTTGCCTATGACGAGATAAGCGGAACCTATGCCATCTACACCCTTACCGAAAGTAATGGCGATGTTACCTATCTATCACAAAATGATATTACCTTTACTTACAATGAGCTACTTTACACAATCGATATCTTTGATATAGACGGCACTTCAATAATAGACAGCCTTAACGCTACTCATCTTGCAAATAATCTTGCCACCTATACTTTCTCGGCTGAGGAAGGTTTGAATATATGGAATGACTACTATAGAATCGATATTTTTGACAGCGAAAATGGAGATTATTTAAGAACACTCCACCTTCGTCTTTACTATCAACTGCCATACTTGACTTTCCAAACAAGCGAAGTTGAAAATGGCGGTATAGCCTTCTTTGATAGAAACCTTGTTCTATTTGAGAGAAATGACTTTGGTCAAGAGACTGGAGTAACTGTAAACTTTAACGGAAACTCATACTCGGCTACTGCAACGGTGCTGACCACCTATTCTCCTACTGTTCGTGTGAGGTTTAGAGATGGTCAAGCCTTAAATTATAACGGTGTTTACTCCTATCAAGATAGCTATGGATACAGCGTATATCTTTCTAGCAATGGTGGTCAATCTTGGACAAACATCAACGATAGATATTCTGCAACAAGCGGATACACTATCTCGGGAGTAAATGATTATTTGATTTTAATCATATATGACTCCGACCAAGTATTTACCGACCTATGCCAGATTTATAAAATTAGTATTCTTGACTATACTGCCTCTTACTATTATATTACAGTAGACGGGCTGGTTATCGAGCCAAGCGATATGATTTATAAAGATAGTCAAGGCAAGGAATATCACACAAGCTATCTAGTAGCTGTTGACATTGATGACAAAGATAACAGACTTCATGTAAATCCTAACACAGAGCTAAATGTTGTAATAAGCTCGCCAGTTGTTTCTAGCACAGGCACAGATGTTTCTGTTGAAACTTATTCCTATTCTTGCAATCAATCACGTGGCGATTTTGCAATAATCTATATCCCGCCATCTGATAATATAGTAACCGAGTTTACAGCTGAAACTACCTCTGGCGGTGTTACTAACTTAAGATTAAATTCTGGCTCAGTAGCTACTGTGGTGGATGGCGAAGATGAACGCCAATATGACAGAATTAAAATTAATTTTACCTCTTATTATGGAATCAGCCAAAACTTAGTTAATATTGAGGTATTAAAATACTTTAATGGTCAATATGTTCAAATTACCCCACAGGTATACACTTCTGGCACAACAAACTATATTTATCTTGAAAAAGCTGGCTCTTATAGGTTAAGACTTTATGACTCCTGCCAACCTGCCAACGAGCAGAGTTTTAATGGCAATCGCTACTTTGACCTTATCTTCTTAAACGGAGTGCCTTTCACTATAACCTATACCGACACTATAACAGGCGAGCAAGTAATCTCTGAAAGAGTTGACAGGGCTGTATATAACGGAAGTGTTATCCTTTCGCTTTACAACCTTTCTACCTACTATCAAATTGGTCACTATCCAAGAATTTCAGTTACTCGAAATGGTGCAAGTTACACGGGTTATACTTCTTCTAATAACACTTACACCTTTACAAGTCCTGGCTACTACACTGTAACTTTTGTGGATGCTATATCTTCGCTTGAGGGCGAGGCAAAAGAGTTGCGACAAGACCAATTTAACTTTACTATCATAAATGAAAATGAATCTCGCTATTCTTATACCTTTAGTCCATATAAAAATTACTATGTTGAAAGCGTTATTAAATATAATGGAGATAATGAAGTTGATATCACTCAAGATTTGATAGATATAGGCAACTTTGAAACGGTACAGATAAACGGCAGGACTTACCTTTCGGAAGTGTCACTTAGCTACCTTGACAACAAAACTGGCAGTGGTAAATACAAACTAACTATCAACACTAACGATTTAACCTATGCAAATTCTACAAGTAGCTCTTACACCTTTGAGTTTTGGCTTAACAATCAAGTTCCGCCTTTGAATATATCTTTAAATGAAGGCGATTCAACAACTGGCTCTATCACAATAACCTTTAATGTACAAAACTTCTACAATGCTATGGGCGATTGTTATATCCGCATTGGCTCTGACTACTACTACTTTACAGCAGACACGCTTGCAAGTTATGGCGATGTTTATACAATAACCATTAATGAGACTGGCACTTATTATGTACAAGTCTACACGATGAGTAACAACCTGCTCTACTCAAGCAAAATTGTGAGAAACGAGCCACTAAATGCCTTTGCTATAATTGCTATAATTATTGGTGTAATTGCTTTAGTAGCTATCATCTTAATAACAATCAGACTTAGAAAGAGGCAAAAGGTTAAATAAAACAAAAAAAGGCTTTACTTAATTTGAAAAAATCAATTTTGTAAAGTCTTTTTTATTTTAAAATCTACCTATAAAAACACACGACAAAAGCAATAACTTAAGGCTAGAAATATTAAAACGCAATAACTACAAAAGTAGCTTAGCAAAAATTATCCAAACAATAAAAACACTTTGACAATATATGGCTTGACAGAAAAGCCTAAGGCAATCAAAAAAAGTTTTATAAACAAAAAAGTAACCTTTTTCAAGTGTAAAATGCACTATTAAAGGTTACTTTTATTAATTTGTAAATTGTTAATTTTATAAATTGCTAAAAAGCAATAAAATTACATTACAACATTGATTTTTATACCTGGGCTCATAGTTGAGGCAATGGTAACATTTTTAAAATATTGTCCTTTTGCCGCAGCTGGTTTTGCCTTTGAAAGAGCTTCAATAACTGTGTTAAAGTTTTCAAGCAATTTGTCTTTGCCAAAGCTTACCTTGCCGATAATTACATGAACGTTATTGGTTTTATCAAGTCTATATTCAACTTTACCTGCTTTAGCGTCATTGATTGCCTTAGTTACGTCCATAGTAACTGTTCCGCTCTTTGGGTTTGGCATAAGTCCTTTTGGTCCAAGAACTCTTGCAACTCTACCAACAAGTCCCATCATATCTGGGGTTGTGATTGCAACGTCAAAATCAAGCCATCCGCTTTGAATTTTTGTAATGATATCCTCTGCTCCAACATAGTCAGCACCTGCTTTAACAGCCTCGTCTGCCTTATCTCCCTTAGCGATAACAAGCACCTTTAAGGTTTTGCCTGTTCCGTTTGGAAGAATACAAACTCCTCTAACCTGTTGGTCGGCATTTCTACCGTCAACACCAAGTCTTACGTGAAGCTCGACAGTCTCGTCAAACTTTGCCTTTGGAAGAGAAAGAAGTGTATCAAATCCGCTAGCAACATCGTAGGACTTTTGTGTAATAGCTTGAGTGCTTTGAGCATATTTTTTACTTACCTTCATTTTAGCCTCCTTAGTCTACTACAGTTACGCCCATACTACGAGCTGCGCCCTCTACCATAGACATAGCCGATTCAATAGATGTGCAGTTAAGGTCTGGCATCTTAGTTTCTGCTATCTGTCTGATTTGAGCTTTGGTTATACTTCCGACTTTTGTTTTGTTTGGTACTGCTGAACCCTTTTCAAGCCCTAATGCCTTTTTAATAAGAATAGCTGCTGGTGGGGTTTTGAGTACAAATGAGAAACTTCTATCTGCATAGATAGTTACCACAACAGGAATCTTAAGTCCTGCCTGCGATGCGGTCTTCTCGTTAAACTCTTTGGTAAAAGCACCTAAGTTGATTCCGTGAGGTCCAAGTGTTGAACCTACTGGAGGTCCCGGGGTGGCTTTACCTGCGTCAAGTTGCAATTTTACAACTGCGCTAATCTTCTTTTCTGCCATTTTAATCCTCCTTAAGTGGTAAATTGAGTGGTTGCAGTTCCGCTCTCCCACAATATTTGTATATTTATGTTATACCAACATGGTAGTTTTGTGTCTTGCCAAGGACAATATTTATAGCCTTTTTGCCATAAAATCTTTTTAAACTGCTCTTAAGAATTGAGTTTGCGAAGCTGAGCTAGCCCTACATCCACAGGAGTTTCTCGGTTGAACATTTCTACATTAACAGAAACAATTCCGCTCTCCTTATCTATAGCTGTGACAACGCCAAATTGTCCGTTAAGAGCACCGTCAATAATTTCTACCTTATCGCCTGGCTCAAGGTCAACGTCTACCTTGATTTTTTCAAGTCGCAATTTCATAACTTCTTCATCTGTCATTGGCAAAGGTCTACCTTTTGGCCCTACAAAGCCTGTTATACCTCTTGTTCTTATCACGTTATGCCAGATATCGTCAGCATACTTCATCTTAACTAAGATGTAGCAAGGCATTGACTTTCTTTGAACAAGTCTTTTCTTGCCATTTTTTTCTTCAACAACATCTTCCATTGGAATGATAATATCAAAAATTCTATCTTGAAGATTAAACTTTTCAATAACGGTCTCTAAATTTTCTTTTGCAACATTTTCATAGCCTGAAAAGGTGTGAAGTACATACCACTTTGCTGGCAAGCTATCCACAAACTCCCTATAGCTCTTTTCATCATCATATAAAACAGCACCCTCTTGGCTATTTTCTTGTTCTGTTGAAGAGTTCTCATCTTCCTTGTTCACATTTTCGCTAGAGTTCTCTGTTTTATCCTGCTCTAAAGCTTGATTGTCAAGGTTTGCCTGCCCTTCTGTAGCCTTTTCTACATTATCGTTTGGGGTAATCAATTCTTTATCTTCCATAACTTAAACCTCTTCTACCTTAATAAGTTCATCAATTGACCTAAGCCATAGTCGATGCCAAATATAACTACAGCAAAAATCAAAACGACAACAAGTACTACTCCAGTTTTTTTGCAAACATCAGCAAACGATGGCCAAGTAACTTTTTTAAGTTCTGCAAAAGTCTCTCTAGTCTTTCGCCTAAGTCCACCCTTTTCTTTGCCGTTTTTCTTTTTCTTATCAACTTTAGCCTTTTGTTTTTCTTGGGCTTTATCTTCTTTTGAAGGTTTTTTCTCTTCCTCTTTTATTTTTGCTGGGCTTTTAGCCTCATCTTCAGAAGCAAAGCTATCAACCCTAACAGCTTTATCGCTTAGAACAGGTTGAGAAGAGTTTTGCTTATTATTTTTTGCCTTTTTCTTTTTAGACATAACTCCCCCTTAGGCTATTTTGTTTCTTTATGAACAGTTCTCTTTCCACAACGAGAGCAGAATTTTTTGATTTCAACTCGCTCTGGATTTGCTGTGGTGTTCTTGCTTGTAGCATAGTTTCTCTCTTGACACTCAGTGCAAGCAAGGATTATATTTTTACGTTTTGGTGTTGCCATTTTACTTCTCCTAACAAAAAACTAACACCTCGTCTGAAGTGCTAGATTAATATTATCATATCTATTATGTTTTGTCAACAATTTATTAGATATTTTTTATTGTTTTTTAAATATTTTGTCTTTTTTGCAAAGCTTTTTTGCCGTCTTTAATTGATTTTACTTTTGCAAGTCCTTTTTTGACACGCTTGCCTCAATCAGCATTACGTAATCCTCTGGGTTTGACGCTTTTTTTACGCTTTCAAAATCGGTCGGAGCATTAAAGTCAAGGTCATACTTTTCTATATAAACAAAGTAGGCTTTTAAAAACTCCTTTGCGTACAGAAAAGCTTCCTCAACAACAGTGCCATCGGTAGTCAGTTCAATATCTGGAAAAAGCACACGATATATATCGTTTTCTTTATCTTTTATAAATACCGCAGGATAGACATAATTTTTCATTAAAAATACTCCTTAAACAATTAGCATTTTTATCTCTAATATTAATTTTAACACAAAACCCTTCTTTTTCCAAGTATTTTAAACACTTTTTATCAAGATTAACCTTTTCTCCTCGAATAGTTAGCAGTAAATATCAAATATTTCCTAAGTAACATACTTTCCTTTGTGTTTTAAACACTTTTTAATTATATTTAACTTTTTATATTTATGTTTTTAAACACCGAGTTTCAAACACCGTGTTTTAAACACTTTTCAAACACTTTAAGCGGAGTGGTCGGCATCCCAACAGCAATTTTTATATTTCTTCCCACTTCCGCAAGGGCAAGGGTCATTTCTGCCCGCTTTTGGCTTATCGTTATATACGGTTTTTTGCACTTGAAGTTTTTGCTTTTTAGCTTTTTCGGCTCGCTCCTCTGGAGAAAGTTCTTTGCCTGTAAAGAGAATTTTAACTGGCTCTGGTTGTTTTGGCACTTCTCGTCTGATTCTGGCATTGAGCAGAGTTTTACACGTCATCTCTTTAATCTTTTCTACCATCGAGTCGAACATATCAAAGCCCTCTTTTTTATAGGCAAAGATTGGGTCTTGTTGACCAAATTGACGAGAGAGGATTTCATCCTTCATAATCTGCATATTTTCAATCTGGCTCATCCAATTTATATCTACCATACGAAGAAGAACATTCCGCTCAATATCTTCAAAGTTTATGCCAAGCTCTTTTACCTCTTGCACTCGCTCGTCATAGCGTTTGTTTACCTCAGCTAGTACCTTTTCTGTAAGCTCATCCACATCGCAATCTTCAACAAATTGTTCGTCTATAAGATTGCTTTCCTTTTCAAGAAAGCCATTTTCAAGCTCTTTATTGAGTGCTGGCAAGTTCCATTCATAATATGGGATTTCGTCAGAGATTATTTTGTTTATGCTAGAGCGTAGCACCTCTGGAAGCATCCTCATAATTTGGTCATGCACAGGCTCGCCATCAAGGACTTTATTTCTCTCGCTATAGATAATCTCACGTTGCTTATTCATAACATCGTCAAATTGGAGAACAGTCTTTCTGATTGAGAAGTTTTGAAGTTCTACCTTACGCTGAGAGTTTTCTATCTGTTTTGAGAGTTGTTTAAGCTGGATAGGTGTTGAATCGTCAAACTTAAAGAAGGCTAAGAGCTTACGCAGTCTATCAGTTGCAAATCTTTTGAACAGGTCATCATCAAGCGATAAGAAGAACACGCTTGAGCCAGGATCGCCTTGACGGCCTGACCTTCCTCGAAGCTGATTGTCAATTCGCCTAGACTCGTGTCGCTCAGTTCCGATTATATGAAGTCCGCCTAGAGATATAACTGTTTCCTTTTCTTTATCTGTGATTGCTTTATACTTATTAAATAAGTTGTTATACTCTTCTCTTGCTCTGTTTAACGCCTCATCTTCAAGGTAGTTAAAAGCGGTTGCATAGGATATCTCCTCATCACTAAAGCCCTTGTCTTTCATCTCCTTTTTAGCCATAAACTCAGGGTTTCCGCCAAGCAAAATATCAGTACCACGCCCTGCCATATTTGTTGCAATGGTTATTGCACCAACTCTGCCTGCCTGGGCTACGATTTCGCTTTCCCTTTCATTATTTTTAGCGTTTAAGACTTGATGTTTGATGCCCTCTTTTTTAAGTTCCTGCGAGAGCATTTCTGACTTATCAATATTGATTGTACCAATAAGAGCTGGCTGACCTGTCTTTTCGCAGTCCTTTATCTCTTCAATGATTGCCTTAATCTTGCCTTTTTCTGAGATGTACATAATATCTGGGTAGTCAACTCTCTGCCTTGGTTTATTGGTTGGAATTATAACTACGTCAAGGTTATAAATTGTTCTAAACTCGCCCTCTTCGGTCTTGGCAGTACCTGTCATACCTGAGAGTTTTTTGTACAGCCTAAAGAAGTTTTGGAAGGTTATTGTAGCAAGCGTTTGGTTTTCATCACGGATGTCGACACCTTCTTTAGCCTCAATTGCCTGATGCAAACCCGAGCTAAATCGTCTACCCGGAGACAGACGGCCGGTAAACTCGTCAACTATGATAACCTCGCCATCTTTGACGATATAGTTTTCATCTCGGTGCATAATAAAGTTGGCACGAAGAGCGTTGTTGATATAATGGCTAAGCTCAATATTTTCAATATCAGAAAGGTTGTCTATATGGTAAAAACTTTCTGCCTTTTTGATACCTTTATCGGTAAGGTTGATTTGTTTGGTCTTGATATCTATTTCAAGATCTACCCCTGCCTTTAAGGTTTTTGCAAAGTTTTGTGCTATCTTATAGCCATCGGTTGACTTATTGCCTCTGCCACTGATGATAAGCGGAGTCCTTGCCTCGTCAATCAAGATACTGTCCACCTCGTCGACTATGGCAAAGTTGAGCCCTCGCTGAACACGAGCGTTTTTGTTGATTGCCATATTATCTCTAAGATAGTCAAAGCCCAGCTCGTTATTTGTTGTATAGGTTATGTCGGCATTGTATGCCTCTTTCTTTTGCTTATCATTTTGACCGTTTAGTGAAACTCCAACCGTCAATCCTAAAAATTTATAGACCTTACCCATCCACTCGGCATCACGTTTTGCAAGGTATTCGTTTACAGTAACTACATGCACGCCCTTGCCAGTGATAGCATTAAGATAGGCAGGCAAGGTTGCCACCAAGGTTTTACCTTCTCCTGTAGCCATCTCAGCAATTCTGCCTTGATGGAGAGCAATACCGCCCAAGATTTGCACGTAGAAGTGCCTCATATTTAAAACTCTTGCCGAGGCTTCCCTTACAACCGCATAGACCTCTGGAAGAAGGTCGTCAAGGCTTTCGCCTACCTTGTATCTATTTTTAAATTCCTCAGTGCAAGCACGCAGTTGGTCATTGGTATAATTTTTATACTTCTCTTCAAGAGCGACAACCTTATCTGCAATTTTCTTGAGTTTTTTAACTTGTGCTTTATTTTCATTACCAAAAAGTCCCATTTAAAACAAATTCTCCTTAAAAAATAATCTTACTATAATTTTAACCATTTTTACCTAAAAGTCAAATTTTTTATTGACTTACTATAAAAATTAATGTTACAAAAGGGCTTTTTTGAAATAAATTCAAGATATTTTAGCGGATTTTTTGCTTATCTTAACTAATTAATTAATTTTATTTTGAAAAAATCAGCCAATTTATTAAAACTGCTATTGACTTAAAATAATTATTGTTGTATAATAAACATAAGATATTTTTAGTAAAAAAAGGAGATATTATGGGATTTCTATCAGCAATAAAAAAGAAGATTAGCTCTCTTTCCGCTAGCATAAAAGACAGCAGAAGATACCGCCCTGCTTATCTTAAAGAAGCGGTAAAATCTGCCGACCTTAAGAAAGATACTTTTTCTGGCTACAACGCAGTCAACGGCTTTCAGCTTAGAACAGGCGAGAGCAATTTTATAGAAAAGACAGCCTATTATGAGGACTTTTCTACCGCTCATTTTGATAAAAATTTTGCTAAAAAGCACAAAAATATTGATGATGTGCTTGCTTTTGTAAAAAATTTGGCGAATTTTATTCCAGAAAGTGAATACCGCACGCAAATTAACACTGCAAATAGGCGAAGAAGAGGCTCTTCTTCAAACCCTACTCAGCTTTCGGTAGAAGGGCTATTTGAATACTTTTCGGGCGGGCAGAATTTGAGCGAAGAGGACATTATCGCCTACTCAAACATTGCCAAAAACACTCAAGCAAAAGCTAGAGCCCTTGCCTATATCAAAGCTAACTTTGTTAGCATTTGCAATATGCGTTCTTTATCGGACAAAGACGAAAAGGCAAGTCTTGACAAGTATAAGGAGCTATTTTCTATCATCAAAGATTATTGTGATGAGGACATCAACAAATTTAATATTACCGAGTTTAACCCAGAAAATATCAATAGTGAAATATTATCTTCAGAGAACAACCTTTTAAAAGGTGCATATTTTGCTCAGATTAGGTGTGACGAGCTTGTTAAAACAAGGATTAATCAAGAGCTTGCCAAGGCAGAAAAGCTTAACCAGTTTGCCGAGGAGCTTTCTAGCAATATGCAAACTTATGATAAAAGCATTGAGGCAATTGACAATATAAACAATGCAAAACTTGCAAGAGAGCAAGCCCTCGCCCTTAAACTCGAGGAGACTGACGAAAAGTTAATTGAAGCCCTTGACTACTTTAGAAGAATGCCTTCTTGCAGTGACAAAACTCTTGAAAAATTATGGATTACTGGCAAGAGAGATGCTAAAAAGGCAGGCACACTTAGACAGCAAGAGCTACTTGACTCGCTTGAGCGAATGGTTAGGTCAAGTGCCTTTGATATGTATGATGCGATTAGCCAAAAACAAATTGACGCTTTAGACAAGCCTTACAGTCAAGAAGAAAGACTTGTAACAGTTTTTGATAGTAATAGTAACGAAACTGACAAAATAGCAAATCTTAGTGCTAAGGACTTTTCTATCTTTGGCGGAGAAGATGGCGACTATAACGCTTTTATTAATACTCTTGTTTCATATAATGAATATGACGGAGTTGACCACAGTGGCGACATTTTAAGAGTGCGAGTTGATAATAGCCAAGACCCACCTATGCTTTACACTGACAGACAAGAAAAGGTGCTTAAAAGCATCTATCTTAAGCTAAACAATTATGCAAAACAGATGGTCAATTCTGCTGACTTTGATGGCAATCCGCTTAAAAACCTTTGCTACAGCTCACTTAGAAAGTCTATTGACGATAACGCTTTAGACAAACTAGCAACTATTCTTTATGGAGACAATGTAAAGCAAGGTCAAATATTTACCTACCCTACTTTTGCCAAGCTTTCAGTAAAACAACTTGAGGCGATTGGCGACTTTGTAACCACTTACAAACCAGTAAAATCTTTCTTGCAAGACACTGGGCTTAAAGAAAGCGACCTTGACAATTATGAGATTGACAGACAACTTGTTGAGCAACTTTCGCCAGAAAAATCTCCAAGATACTGCAAACTTAAATATGTGATGAACTCTATGCAACGCAGTGCCCTTGAGTATAACCGAGAAACTTTAAAGCAAAGGCAGGAGCAGAATGAAAAAGCCATCAACTCAAATCTTGTAGACAGCGAAACTTTATTTGAAGATGCAAAGATTTGCTTAGAAAATATTCAAGATATATACGATGAAAACAAAACGATTGAAGAAAAAGAAGAATATGAAATTGCACCTGACACCGTAGCCCAAGGTGCTGACAGCAACAATGACGCTAAGGATAGAATTGACACCTTTGCATATGGTATGTTACAAAGTGCTTTCCTTCCTGATGAGCCAGAACAAATCAATCAAAACACCGTACGTTTGGGCAAAATACAACCAAGCAACAGATTAGCCTTTGAAGAGAAAACTTTTGAAGAGAACATTGACGAACTTGTACAACTAACCAAAGATACCCTAAAGGATTATTCAAATGACCTTAAAAAATTGCCTAAACTTACTAAAAAGCAAAAGGCAGAGCTTTACGCAAAGCATATAACCGCTAGCGACTATAAAACTATCAGCAATTGGACAAATTTTATTAGTGAGACGGTTAAAGCGTTGCAAACTAGTGAAAACTTCCAAGAAAATGAAAGTTCAATTTAATAACTTTAAAAAAGCATAAATTTTATGCTTTTTTTGTTGACCCAAAAGTATTAAAATTTTGCCCTTCCGCCATTTTTCTTGACAAATAACTTATATAATGATATTATTATACTATAATACTTTATACAAAGGAGTAAATATGGCAGTAGAAAATTCTGTTTCTATTAACGTAGATGTTAACGCACAAAACTCAGAAGGCAAACCGCTTAGTCAAAAAATAACAATGCACAACAAGCATTTTTGGGACGAAGACTCTTATTTTGCTTGTAGCGATGGCAGTGATAACCTTTTGCAAGTGGGACCTAAAAAATTAGTTCACTATTTTACCCTTAGCGGACTTGACAAATTTTTATCAGAGGATGGGCGATCGCTTTCAGCTGACAGCACACTTGCCTCTATCCTAACAAAAGGTATTTCCCTTGGAATGCACTCTTTGCAGGTAAGCCAAAATGGTAAAGACCTTAATATTGATATTGACGCCTCGGGCTACCATATCTCTGTTACACCAAGACAAATTACTTTAACTTATTCTAGTGGCGAGGAGAAGAAAAGCTATTCTTACTCGTCAGAGGGCTGTGTTGATGTATCTTTTAATGCCATTGTAGTTATAAATATGCTGCTTTCTGAGCGAGCTACCACTGTAAAAAGTGCTGAAGATATTTATGACATACCACCTTATTTGCTTGGAATGTATTTTAAAAATCACAAAGATGACTTTACTAACAAGATAGACAAAACAAAGCTTACAAAAATCACTTTTACTGAAGATGGACAGCCTTACTGCTTTGTTACCCACGTCAATAAAAAAAATGAAAGAGAAGTTTTGCTTTTTACAGGCGGAAAACTAGTACCTTTACAAGATATTATGGAGCCTCAGTATGACCCGTCTACCAACAGCTATAACCTTGTTGCTACTTCAAAATCGGCTGAGCATCCAGAACACTTTGCTATACCTATTGAAGTAGACGAAGAGGGCTTTATTTCTGACAAAACTTTAACAGGACTTTCTGTTCTATTTGTTGAAACCAGACTTGATTATGATGTTACCGCACCAGATGGAACGTATATAGACTTTATTAATGAGGTAGATGGCAAGGAAAAACTAAATAAAGACGCTTTTGTTGAAAAAGGCACTATAGAATATACCCCAAACTTTTTTGCCATAATGCCAGTAGAGGCTGAAGGTAACGAGGCTGAGGGTGACGCTAGTAGCACAAGTGGTAGCGAAGAGGCAACAGGAACTGGTGGCGAAGATCCAGCAGGTGCTGGTAGCGAAGAGCCTACGGGAGCTGAAAGTGAAGAGTCGGCAGAAACCAGTGGCAGTGCGTCAGCAGGAGAACCAGCAGGAGCTGATGGTGGAGAGCCAGCTGGTGCGGGGGCTGGTGGCGGAGCTGGTGCTAGTGCGTCATCTGGTGCGGGAGATAGAAGCGGAGAGGCTTCTGGCAAACCACATGCCAACAATCCATACCTTAACTACTACAATTATCAAAACAGTGCTGAAGCCAAGCAAGAGCTTAAAGAGAGAAATGCTCAATTTAAGGCAAATATGCAAACTTTTAACACTGCAATGGGCGACAGTTTGTTCGGAGTTGGTGCTATTATGACGCTTGTTTCACTTATACCAGGGGTTGGGCTTGCAGTAATGATACCTGGGTTGATACTATCTTGCGTAGGACTTGTGCAAACAACTTTTGCCGATGACCTTGTATTTAGTCCTTTTAAGGTTGCAAAACACAAGATAAGAGATTACCGATTTGAAGAGGGAGAAGAATTTGAGTACCGTAGCAAGTTTTTAGAGCGAGAGAAGGAGCTTGACAGACTGCACGAAAATTCGCAGGAGGCGTTAAGTGAATTTCTTTCAATATACTCAAATTTAGGCGAAGGCGAAAATACCTTTGCCCTCACTTTGGCAGAGCTATTTAACAGCAATGGTGTGGGCATAGCTATAGACGGCGACAAGATGTCACAACTCCACTCGCTTGACCATTTAGACCAAAGTATAGCTATGGCGTCTATCCTTGAGCAGATAGCGAGCGAAACGTCAGAAGAAGAAAAAGCCAAGCTTATTGAAAGTTTTGCAGACAATTATTTTCAAGACTTAACCGAGGAGCAGTTAAATTTAATTAATACCACCCTCTTCAGTGACAGTAACAAAGAAGGGCTAAAGGCTTATTTAAGGCAACTAAACCAAACAAATACCGTTTTAGCACAAGAGAGAACACTGTTTAACTCTCAGCAACAGGAGCTTGATAATGCGACCATCTATCGAATAAAGTTTTTTGCTAGCACGCCACAGCTTTCTGAGGAGCAGAGAGTAAAATTATTTGAGAGATATGGCGAAGATATTATAAAATTTGCCCTTACTAAATATAACGGCTCTGCGCAGATTCTAGAAAGTATTGTATCCTCTGCGCCAGAGGGCACTCAAGCTCAGCTTAACGAGATACTTGACAACGCTTTTGATAGGGTTCAAGCCAAGTTTGACTCAATAGATAAGCAAGCGTCTGACAATGTTGCAAAACACGAGCAAGTAGAGGTTTTGCGTGGGTTTGCTGGTGCTATATCACAGCTTGAAAATGTGGGCGACAATCTTGTGACAATTGACCAGCTTAGCCAATCGGTAAAGGAGTTTACAAATGGTTGCACTCAGCTCTTGCATCAAGACAGCAAAGCAATGGAAAGCCTTGGCGCAATTGCTGATGCATTAGTTCGAGGCAAGTCTCATCTTGACGCTTCGCATAGAAATGAACAATCTATTCTCAATCAAATTGCTAGCTATTTTGCAGGGTTTGAGGATACTTCGGCTGAGGCTACAAGTTTGACTGACAAGCAAAAGGAATGTTTTGAAAAACTTGAAGAGGCAGGCTTTTATAAAGAGATTGCCACTTTGTATCAGCATCAATCGACTCGCACTTTGCTTCCAGCTTTATCTGGCAAGGTAGAGAGCGAGGAGAGTATAATTAATATTGTAGACATTTTGGCAAAGGAGAGGTTACTCTCTGTTATTGAAGAGGCTAGCAAGAGCAGTGGCGCACGAACACTGCTGAGCAAAAAGACTCCTCAAGAGCTTGCCGAGATGATAGAGGTAGCAGACGATGGCACAGTAACTGTTAATTTTGGCGGAGTAAGTTTTGAGTACACAAACGAAGATAAGCAAGAGTGCTTGTCCACTCTTGACTATGTAAATGCAAGAGCCGAATATGACAAGGAGAAAAATAAAACTGCAATAAACCTTATAGATGACAATTTTGTTAAGCTTGCCTTGACCGATGTAAATAACTCTAGCTCGCCTATTGCAAGGTTTGACAGTGCAAGCGGAAGCTATATAGTTGAAAATTATAATGACTCTGAGCACCCTACGATAACAACAGAGGCAGAATTATTTGCAGACCTTGAGCGAAGATACCCTAGCTTTGCCTCTTACGATGAGGAGACTAAGCGAAGGTTTGTGCTTACTAAACTTGGTCTAGAAGGTCAGCAAGCAAGGCTTAAACATATGACAGAAAAGCTTAACCTAATCTCAGAGCGAGAAGAGTTAAGGCTTGAGAGCGAGATTAAAAAGGGCGTAAATGTTGAGGCTAATAAAACCAAAAAGGCTGAGCTTAATGCAAGACGCACGGCAAAAGAGCAGGAATACGAGGTGTTATCTGCCATCTACAGTAATGCGGAAGAGCTAATAAATGCTATTTTAAGTGGAAAGGTTGACCGCTTGTATGATGACCTAACTATCAGAAAAACCTTAGAAGATGAGGTAGACCTTGACTCTACTACCCTCTCCGACCTTGGCGCAGAAGTGAGCAAAAAGGTTGTGCAGTACACTGCGTTTGAAAAGCTTATCACTGACTTGCCATTATCGGAGCAAGAGAAAAAGGATATAACTCAAGCTATCAAGACCAACCTTTCTACTCACAGTACCACACCACTTGACCAAATAGTTAGAGAGGAGCTAAAACCTTATCTAGAGAGTGCTACTGTTGACGGAAAAACTTGTCAGGCAATCTTGACACCTTTCTTTGAAGATGGCAAGCTTGACGGCAAGAAAACCGAAGAATTTTGTCAAAGCAAGGACGAGTTAATCGATAAGAGAACAAAATTAAATCTGACTTCAGCTAAATTCCTCTTTGGCGATAAATACACCAAAAAGCAGTATAAAACTAGCAAAAATAGAGCCAAGGCAACAGAGCAGACCTATACTGACTATGTTGACTTCTTTGCAAAAAATAGCAAGTTTGACAGCAGAACTAAAAAGACCCCACTCTACCCTGACAAAACTTTTGAAAGTGAAGAAGAGCTAAAAGAGCAAATTATTAGCGACCTAGCAAAAGCTAAAACAAAAAGAGCGCAAGATAAAGTTATCTCTGGCTTTGCAATAGCGTTGGGCTGTGAAAAAGAGTACAAGTCTGCTAAAAAACTTATTGCCGATAAAAATATACAAAATGACGACAATAGAACTTATATTAAGGCTACCGCAACAAAGAGCAAACGCCAAAGGGCTCACGAAAAGGTAGAGTCGTTTGTTCAAGACCTACTTAGCTCTGATTTGACAACTGCTGACAAAATTGAAGAAGAAAAGCTTAGACAAAAAGTATTTGACCATCAACAAGCGTTTGACGCTATGGGTGTTTCTGCAAAAACACTGATTGAAACTTTGCAAAATGACAAATTAACCCAAGAGCAGAAGGAAGAAAAAATTAAAGAATGGCAAGAGCAGTATAACCTTAATAGAGAACTTGACGATATGCAACTTGATGACATCATTGCAGTTGCAGATGAGGCAAGGTTTGGCGCAACGGAAGAAGATAGAGCTAAAATAAGAGCAAAAGCTATATACAAGAGGCAAAAAAGCGCTTATGCAATATACAGCAAAAAGAGCAAGTTGATAGAAAAGTTTTTGACCGAAAACCCAACCTATCCTTATGCACAAGAACTTATTAACGCCTTTGCAAAGGGCGACCAAAGTTTCTTTGATTTGCACCCTGAGGCTAGGCAAGAAGGACTTTCTTTTGACGTAAACGATTTACACTATATGCAATATCTTGGCATAGATAGTTCTTCCTTTACAGGAAAAACAGTAGGAAAAAATCCTTCGCTTTCTGATAAAGAGAGAAAGAAGTTTGAAAAGACCTTAAAGAAAACTGCTCAAAAACTGACAGAAAAATTGCAAGAAGAAAGAGCAATGGCAACCGTTAGAATGGAGCAGAACTATAAAGCTTTTAGCAATCAGACCAAGGATGTAAATACCACTTATGGACGTGACAAAACAAGAAATAGAGATGCACGTGATGAAAATATAGTGCCACTATCTATCGCCCTGCAAAGACTTAAACTTGCAAGACAAAAAACCACTGCTCAAGAGCATACGCCGTCTGCTCCTAGCGCTGAAGCGACTAGAGTAACAGCGTCAGCACGTGAAGATGAAGGACGAGAAAGCGAATAAAAGTAAAATAAGGCAATTTAATTTTTGCCTTATTTTTTTATTTTTATTATTTTTTTAATTTTTTAAACTTTTTTATTATTTTTTTATATTTTTTTAATTTTTTTGTAATTTATCATTATTTTTTATTAATTTTACCTATTTTTAATTATTTTTTAATTATTTTTATTAATTTTTTATTATTTTTTTATTATTTTTTAGCTTTTTTTATTATTTTCTTATTAATTATCATTATTTTTTATCATATTAATTAAAAAATATATTTTTATTTTAAAAAATAATTTTATCAGATAAATTTTATTTTATTTTTAAAGCACAAAATTTTTAGTTTTGACTTTACTATCGATATAAATCGTGGTATAATATATAAGAATTTAAAAGGATGAGATTATGAAGATTGGTGTTGTAGGTTTGCCAAATGTTGGCAAAAGTACATTATTTAATGCGATTACAAATGCGGGAGCTCAAAGTGCAAACTACCCATTTTGTACCATCGAGCCAAACATTGGTATCGTGGATGTTCCTGACGAGCGGTTGCAAGTGCTTGGCAAGATGTATAATACTTTAAAGATTACCCCTGCCTCGATTGAATTTGTTGATATAGCAGGGCTAGTGGCTGGTGCGAGCAAAGGCGAAGGGCTTGGCAACAAGTTTTTAAGTCATATTCGTGAAGTTGACGCCATTGTACACGTGGTAAGGTGTTTTACAAATGAAAAGATAATTCACGTAAACGGCTCAATTGACCCCATTCGTGATATTGAGGTTATCAATCTTGAGCTTGCCCTTGCCGACCTTGAGCAAGTCACAAAGCTCTATGAAAAAAACTCAAAGCTTGTCAAGACTGGCGACAAAAGTTTGGCTATGGTTGTTTCATTGCTTGAAAAAGTTAAAAATGCCCTTGAAAATAATATCCCTGCAAGGCGACTTTCTTTGCAAGAGGAAGAAGAGACACTACTTAAAAACTTTCAACTTTTGACTGCAAAGCCTTGTATTTATGTAGCCAATATTGCTGAAGAAGACGTTGGCAAGGCAGACAACGACTTTGTCAAAAAAGTAAAGGAGTATGCAAGCAAAGAAAACGCCAAGGTCATAACCCTTTCTGCTAAGCTTGAAGAAGAACTTGCCACTCTTGAAGTTGAAGAGCGAGAGGTTTTTAAAAGGGAGCTTGGCATTACAGAAAGTGGACTTGAAAAGCTGGTCAGTGCAAGTTATGATTTGCTTGGGCTTATGTCTTTCTTGACTGCTGGCGAAAAGGAAGTGCGAGCTTGGACAATCAAAAAAGGCACAAAAGCACCTCAAGCTGCGGGCAAAATTCACACCGATTTTGAAAAAGGATTTATTAAAGCTGAAGTGGTCTCTTATGAGGATTTGACCACTTGTGGCTCTTATCTTAAAGCCAAAGAAAAAGGCAAAGTGCGAATGGAAGGCAAGGATTATGTAGTACAAGACGGCGATGTTATGCTTTTTAGATTTAATGTTTAAAATATAAAAAATATTTTTTAAAGTGAGCCACAAAAAATATAAAAAAGGTTCACTTTTTTGATAAAATAATAATTATTTATGATTTTTTACTAAAAATAATAATTATTTAATAATTTTTGCAAGTATTTTTTGAAATTTATTTTATTGCTTGAAATATTTTTATTTTTGCTATATAATTTTAAAAAGGATTATTATGAAAGAAAATAATTTTTTAATTTCTCAAAGTGACAAGTTCGCTCTTCTTGATAAAATTTTAAAGACCAATCTTTTGCCTTTAGCATTCATTGGCGACAGCGTTCACACCCTATTTGTGAGAGAGTATGTTTTGAATAGTCAATCGTCAAAAATGGCAAATTATCATTCTACTGCCTCGAGGTACTGCCAAGCCTCTATGCAGGCAAAAGTGCTACTTGCATTTCTGCCTAATTTATCGCAAGAGGAACAAGAGATAGTTAGGCGAGGTCGCAACGCAAAACCCAAGCATCACGCAAAAAATTCTAGCGTAACTGACTACTTTTACGCCACTGCCTTTGAGGTGCTAGTTGGTTATCTTTACTTAAAAGGCGACAAAAAGCGACTTTGTGAGTTATTAAACTTTTCGCTCACTTTATAAGGATTAAAAATTTTTTAAAAGAGGTTAATTATGTATATAGAAGGAAAAAATGCAATCAAGCAAGCACTCGAGGCTGGAGTGACTATCAACAAGCTTATGATAGACAAAAATTATCAAGGCAGAAAGGATGAGATTATTAGCCTTGCTGTGCAGAAGAAAATTAAGTTTGAATTTGTGCCGAAGCTTGTGCTTGACAAGAAGTCGAAAACTGCTCATCATCAAGGATATATTGCAGAAAGTGTGGACTTTAATTATTGTGAGGTTGAGGATATACTTGCAAAGGCTTTGACTAGAGGAGAAAGTCCATTTATTGTTATCCTCGACGGACTTGAGGACCCGCATAATTTTGGTGCAATCATCCGCTCGTGTGAATGTGCTGGTGTGCATGGAATAATCATCCCTAAAAACCGAGCTGTTCAAGTTAATGAAACTGTTATCCGCACTAGCACGGGTGCGATTTCTAATATGCTTATTGCCAAAGTGACCAACCTTAAAGACGCCATAAAAGTACTTAAAGAAAATAATGTTTGGGTTTATGCCTGTGAGGCAAAGGGCGAGAATATCTTCTCTTGCAACAAAGATTTTTCATTGCCAACCGCCATTGTAATCGGCTCGGAAGGGTTTGGAGTTAGGCAGTCGCTTATTGCTTATTGCGACGGCGTGTTATCGCTTCCGCTTAAAGGCAAGGTCAACTCTTTAAACGCTTCGGTAGCTTGCGGGATTGTTGTATTTGAAATTGTAAGAAGAAGGCAAGTTTAAAAAAATATGTTAAAAGGATTAGGCGGGCAAAAGTCCGCTCTGCCAAGCCCTTGGCAGAGCCTTTTCGCCCCTAGGCGAAAAGAAATTTTAAACGCAAGTTTAAAATTTGACTTTTGCCCCTACGCCACACTAAACAAGGAGAAAAAGAATGACTGATGAAGAATTATCGCAACAAGCTCAAGCAGGACAAGAGAGTGCTGTAAACCAGTTGCTTACAAAATACAAGCCACTTGTCAATCAGATAGCAAGAAGTTACTTTTTAACCGGTGGAGAAATGGAGGATATTGTCCAAGAAGGAATGATTGGACTATTTAAGGCTATAATGCACTATAATGGCAAGAGTGCCTCTTTTAAAACCTTTGCTAGCACTTGCATAAAACACCAAATTCAAAGTGCGGTACGAGTGGCAAGTTCGGAAAAAAACAAAATCCTCTCCTCCGCCCTGCCTATCATTGACCTTGTAAATACCGAGGAGGAAGAAGATAAGTCAGAGATTGTCTTTCCATCAGACTTACCTTCCCCAGATGAACGCCTTTTAGAGAAAGAACGCATTATGGAAATCGTTGAAAATATAAGAAAAACTCTCTCTAAGCTGGAATTAAAAGTGCTATCACTGTATTTAAAGGGCTTTAGTTATAATGAAATCTCTAAGCAGAGTGGGTTAAGCAAAAAAAGTGTTGACAATGCCCTTACCAGAATCAAAAATAAACTCGCCTTCCTAAAGTGTTGTTAAGTGTCGTTGACAGGTGTTGTTAACACCTTTTTTATTTAAGTGTTATTATAAAACTTATTTTTTTCTGCGATTTTGTTTAATTATGTATTTAATTTTATCTATTATTAGGTGTTGTTAACACCCTTTTTTATATTTAAGGTTACTGTAAACCTTATTTTTCTCTGCGATTTTGTTTAATTATGTATTTAATTTTATCTATTATTAGGTGTTGTTAACACCCTTTTTATATTTAAGGTTACTGTAAACCTTATTTCTCTCTACGATTAAGTTTGATTGTGTATTTAATTTTATCTATTATTAGGTGTTGTTAACAGGTGTTGTTAACACCCTTTTTTATTTAAGTGTTATTATAAAACTTATTTTTCTCTACGATTTTGTTTATTTGTGTAATAAGTTTTACTTATTATCTAGTGCTAACAGCACATTTTTTATTTAAGTTTTTCTATAATCAAAGTTTTTTCTGCGAAGTAATTTAATTATGATACAAATTTTATCTGTTAATTAGTGCTAACAGCACATTTTTAGTATATCAGTTGACTTATTTGTTTTTTTGATATATTATTAATCAAAATAGTTTTTTGCTAAGCTATTTGGCTGGCAAAGGACGAAGGTCAAATTTTAAACTTTCGTTTAAAATTTCCTTTCGCTAAAAGCGAAAGGGCTTGCAAAGAATTTGCAAGCTGACCTTCCCCGCCTACAAGGAGAAAAGTATGGAGAACAAATTTGTAAAACCAAGACCACAGTTTCCTAAAAAAGCTGTTATAACCTCTGGTATGCCCTATGGGAACAAACTTATTCACTTTGGGCATCTAGGAATGATACTGCGTGCTGACGTATTTGCACGCTTTCTGCGAGACAGAATTGGCAAAGATAATGTTATCTATGTATCAGGGACAGACTGCTATGGCTCGCCAGCGGTCGAGGCTTTTAGAAAACTGCAAGAAGAGGGAAAATACAAGGGGCAAACTCTTCTTGACTTTGTTACCCAAATGCACGACAAACAAAAGGAAATCCTTGATAAATTTGAAATATCTTTTAACTTTTATGGTGGCTCTGCTATTGGTAGAGCCGGGCAGATTCACGAAGAGCTTAGCGAATGGTTTATTAAAACCTTACACCAAAATGGTATGGTGTCAAAGCATTCTTCCTACCAATTTTATGACAAAAAGCATAAGTGCTTACTTAATGGCAGACAAGTTATCGGCAAATGCCCTATTGATAATTGCCAAAGTGAAAAGGGCTATGCTGACGAGTGCGACCTAGGTCATCAATATCTTCCACAAGACTTAATCGACCCTATCAGTGCTTTAAGTGGAGATAAACCAGAGCTTGTGAAGATAGAAAATCTTTATTTTGACCTCGAAAAATGCACCGACCTTTTAAAAGAATGGATTAGCTCGATTGAAAAAAATAGCGACACCCCTCAATTTATGGTAAAGGAAATAAAAGAATTCTTTAAAAAGCCTGAGATTTATATCAAAAAGGAGTATTTTGAAGAATTCAACAAAATACAAAACCTTTTGCCACCTTTTACAGAGCTTGAGCGTGGAGATAAAGCTCCTAAGACCATCGTTTTTGACAATCTTGAAGATAGAGAAAAGGCTTGTGAAATTTTGGCTTCAAAGGGCATTCGCTACCGTACAGGCAAGACGTTAACGCCTTTCCGCTTAACTGGAAATATCTCTTGGGGCGTGCCTTGTCCTACTATTGACGGCATTTCTGGGCAAACTTTTTATGTATGGCCAGAAAGTTTGTGGGCTCCGATTACCTTTACAAAAACCTATCTTGAGGCTAAGGGCTTTGATGACGAAGAATGGAAAAAATACTGGGCTGACCCTGACGCCCAAGTTTATCAGTTTTTAGGCGAGGATAATCTATACTTTTATGGACCTGCACAGCAGGCTATTTGGCTATACACTCAAGGCAAAAATCCTGTGCTTAAGCCAGAAAAAGGACAACTGCAACTTACTAAAATCAATCCTATCAAATCAATACTTTATATGAACAAAAAGGCAAGTTCGTCTGGTTCAATCAAGCCACCTATGGCTATCGAATTTTTGGAGCATTACACTGCCGAACAAATCAGAATGCACTTTCTTGCTATGAATCTTGCCAATAACAATGTTTCACTTTCGCCAAAGGCTTTTGACAAAGATGACACCAGTGATGACATCGATCCAGTTGTCAAGGAAGGCAATCTGCTTACCAATGTCTACAATCGAATTTTGCGTACTGTATTTTATTCAACTCAAACTCACTTTGATGGAATATTGCCAAAGTCCTCTATTGACGCAAGTACAATGGAAGAGTGCAGTAAAGTTATACTTAATGTTGAAAGATTTATGTATGATAAAAAATTCCATCAAGTTTATAACGCCCTTGATGTGTTTATTAGAAATATCAATAAATACTGGGTTAAAGAGATAAACAACTGCGTTACAGAAGAAAAGCTTGGGCATTTAACAGCAAACACTATGCAAATGATATTTGTTGCTAATGCCCTGCTCCATCCAATAGCACCAAGCGGAACAGAAAATGTGGCAGATTATATCGGCTTTAACAAAGACCTCTGTTTTAACTGGGAAAATATCTTTGGTAAATATGAAAGCGTGCTTGATAAGTCAAGAGGTGGCACTATAAAAGAATTAAAACCAAAAGAAGATTTCTTTAAACGCCATCAGTCGCAACTTGACGAGCTTGCAAAGAAAATGAATGAATAACCTTTTAAAAAATGCACCTTAAAATATGGATTATACTTCATATTTAAGGTGTATTTTATATTTTAAAAGTGACAGGAGCTAAAAAAGTGCGTTAAATTTTATCTTAATTTAATAAAAATTAGCAAAAATATCTATAAAAAGCAGTTAGCGACAAAAAATGTCAAATATTTTAAGCAAAATATATTGACAAAGGCTAAATAAAGGAATATAATATATAATGTTATCGCGGGATGGAGCAGTTCGGAAGCTCGTCGGGCTCATAACCCGAAGGCCGTTGGTTCAAATCCAACTCCCGCAACCACGTCGCAAACTACGCTCGGACAAAATTGCTTTGCAATTTTTGTACTGACGCTCGTTTGCTCCTTTTCCCCACAAATCTCACGATTTGCGGGGTACCCCATATCTCCCCCACAAATCTTACGGTTTGCGGGGGTTTTTTGTAAGCCAGACTTTTTTATCGGTTTCGGGTTATATCAAGCTCAATGAAGTTGAGCGAAGATATAATCTCGTTTTCGGCTGTTAGTTCTTTTAACTCCCGCAACCACGTCGCAAACTACGCTCTGCAAAAAAAGTCTAGCTTTTGGAGTTCGCCTCATTTTGCCAGACTTTTTTATTATAAATTTTTAGCTATAAAAATATATTGCAAGTACTAAAATTATCATTGCTATAATCTTAAATTGTGAACAAAGCACTGCTTTTGTTTTTCCCTCTTTTAAAAGATGGGAAAAAACTTCGCTTAGCAAAAGCATTACAATTGCCACAGCGGTAAGGATAGTGCTAAGCATATGTCTTGTATTTAAGATATTATTTATGCCAAAACCTATTCCTAGTCCAATTGAGGCAAAAGTTAAAACGGTTAGGATTATAGCACTCGAGTCCTTATATTTTTTTATTCCACAAATTATAAGTCCTACTGCCATACCTAAAAGCAAGCCACCTAAAAGAGCATACATTTCAAACGAGGCAAGTGAGAGCAAGCTAAGAGCAATTGCAAGATAATATAGTATATTTGAAAAACCGCTTAAAAGTTGTTTTGCCTTTTGATTTTGGATATTATTTGTTTGAACACCTTCATTAAAAATATTGATTACCAAAGCTATAACGACAAAAAGAGAAAGGGCGTTTAAAATTGAGGTTAAGTTTATTGTAACAATTGCATAAACTAGCAATAAAAGCATTGTTAGCGACCTTACAAGGTAACCCTGCCAATCTCCCTTATCTTTAAAAATTGCATAAAATACACTCATAATTACACTTGCCAAGGCAAGCAAGATTATTGGAACTAATATCATAGTTATATTTTAACCGAAAAATAAAATAAAACAAAGCAAATTAAATAATTTTTTTAAATTTGTAACAAAATAATTATATGTTTAAAATAAAAGACCTTTTGTTATATTTAAGTGCCTTTGTTCCGATGTATGTATTAATCCTCTTTAGGCTTATCATTGATATAATTAATGATAACCTTTCTTTTAATGTACTTAATACCATTAATCTTATTACCCTTTTGCTTTTAATTGCACTTGGAATAGCTGGTCTTTTTATCAATGTTTTTCATCAAAAGGATATAGAAAGAAAGGTTATCATTATTAAAAAACAAAACATTACTGACAGGCATTTTTTAGGTTATTTTTCCCTTTTTGTGCTGTTTGCTTTGCAACTTGAACTCTCGCTTGTGAGTGACTATTGTTTGTTTATATTAATTTTAATTTTTATAGGTGTAGTTTATATAAAAAATTCCCTTTATTATATCAATCCTCTTTTAAATATACTTGGCTACAACTTTTATGACATTGTCTATATTGAAGAAACAAGTCACTCCAAAGGCGAATGCAAAATTTTTTACCGAGGCGAGCTTAAAACCAATCAAAGTTATTTAGTTAAATTTAAAAATGACAACTTTGCTTTTATTGATAAAAATAAAAGATGATACTTTTTGTAAAAAACGGCAACTTTTTAAGCTTTATAGAGTTATTTTCTATTGTCCTTTGCATAGTTCCTTTTGACAAACTTCTTTATTTTTATAAGCCTTTTCTTAAAGCTTATTAAGCTTGTAATCCGCCCTTTCTTGACAAATTTTAACTGTAAAAAAGTTGTTAATTTTTAAAAACACTTGCCTTTTTCCTTATATTTATATATAATATATTATATATAATATATAGGAGATAAAGGGAATTTTCCCGCTCGTCTTTTTAAGGAGAAGGTATGGAAAACTTAGAGCTTGACAATAAGCAAAGCAACTTGGCTGATAGCAACACTTCAGCCCAAAATCAAGGTGCAGAAAAAGAGAACAATGTAACTGATACCGCCAATGGCGAAACCTCTCTTAGCCAAGAAGATGTTGAAAAGAACAGCAAAGAAATTGGCAAAAGTGAAAAATATGACGCTGGAGACATTCAAGTACTAGAGGGACTTGAGCCTGTTCGAAAAAGACCTGGTATGTACATTGGCTCTACCGATGAACATGGACTTCATCATCTTGTAACTGAGGTTGTAGATAACTCTATTGATGAGGCTCTTGCTGGCTACTGCACTCAGATTGATGTTGTAATCAATTTTGACGGCTCCTGCTCGGTTATTGATAACGGGCGTGGTATTCCTACTGGGATTATTCCAAAGGAAGGCAAAAGTGCAGTTGAAGTTGTTTTGACCAAGCTCCACGCTGGTGGAAAGTTTGGTGGAGAGGGATACAAAATCTCTGGCGGACTGCACGGCGTTGGTGTATCGTGCGTGAACGCCCTTTCAAAATATATGAGAGCGGATGTTTACCAAAACAATCAGCACTATAAGATTGAGTTTTCTCGTGGAAAGGTTATCTCTCCGCTTGAGGTGGTAGGCTCAACAAATAAACGAGGCACTACCATTACTTTCCTACCTGACGATGAGATTTTTGAGACGACAGTTTTTAATTTTGACACTATGAAAAACCGCTTTAGAGAGATTGCCTTTTTAAACAAGGGGCTTGTTATTTCTCTTGAGGACAAGCGTGAAGGTCAGGAGCGAAAAGAGGTTTTTGAATTTAAGGGCGGAATTATTGAATTTGTTGACTACCTTAACAAAAACCGTGAGACACTGCTTTCTGCACCTGTATATTTTAATAAATTTAATAGAAACGCTAAGAGCGAGCTTGACAATGAGGTTGAGGTTTGTTTTCAGTTTAATGAGGGCTATAGCGAGATTATAAACACCTACGCAAACAATATCAATACCGAGGAAGGCGGAACTCATCTTGATGGCTTTAAAGCGGGCTTGACAAAGGTTATAAATGACTACGCCCTAGCTAACAAGATTATAAAAGATAACGAAAAGCTTTCTGGCGAAGATTGTAGAGAGGGTATAACTGCAATTATCAGCGTCAAACTCAGAAATCCTCAGTTTGAAGGTCAAACCAAGACCAAACTTGGCAATAGCGAAATGAGAAACATTGTATATAAGGCTATGCTTGAAGAGTTTGGCGACTATCTTGACCGCCACCCTAGTGAAGCTAAGAACCTTATCCTTAAAAGTATAACAGCACAGCGAGCAAGAGAGGCTGCAAGAAACGCTAGAGAGTTTACAAGGCGAAAAAGTGTACTTGAAAACACTACCCTGCCTGGCAAGCTTGCCGACTGCAGTGAAAAGAATAGAAAATTCTGTGAAATTTATATTGTAGAGGGAGATTCGGCAGGTGGTACTGCCAAAACTGGAAGGGATAGGCGTTTTCAAGCAGTTTTGCCTTTGCGAGGTAAAATTTTAAATGTAGAAAAAGCTCGGCTTAATAAAATACTTGAAAATAACGAGATTAAATCTATGATTACTGCCTTTGGCTGTGGAATTGGCGATGAGTTTAACGAGGATAAACTCCGCTATGACAAGATTATCTGTATGACCGATGCCGATGTAGACGGAGCTCATATAAGGATACTACTTCTTACCTTCTTCTTCCGCTATATGAGACCTCTTCTAGAACACGGTCACGTATACGCAGCAAAGCCACCTCTATATAAGGTTACACGAAATAAGGAGGAGTATTACTTCTATTCTGATGAGGAGCTTGAAGAGTGGTATCAAACTAACAGCCGAAAAGGTTGTGCTCAACAGCGTTACAAAGGTCTTGGAGAGATGAACGCTGATCAGCTTTGGGAGACAACTATGGACCCTGAGAGGCGAATACTTACCCTTCTTACAATGGAAGATGCGATTGAGGCTGAAAAGTACTTTAATGACCTTATGGGCGAAGATAGTGAGCTAAGACGCAAGTTTATCGAAGAGAACGCAAACCTTGTAAGTATAGAAGATATTGACGCTTAAAGATGGTAATTGCAATTCAGCTTAAAAAATTATTCAAATAAATTTGTTAAATAGACAAGGAGCTAAATATGGAAAGCAAAAAGTCACTTGATGAAATTTTCAAAGATGCGAAAATTGAAAAAGTCGATACTGTTGACAATCTAAAAAAATCTTTTATCTCATATGCGATGGCGGTTAATGTGTCAAGAGCCATCCCTGATGTGCGAGATGGACTTAAACCTGTGCACCGCCGTATCCTATTTGATATGGGCGAGATGGGCAACTTCTACGACAAGCCTACCAAAAAATGTGCCAGAATTGTCGGCGACGTAATGGGTAAATACCACCCGCACGGAGATAGCTCGGTATATGACGCAATGGTAAGACTTGCTCAAGACTTTTCCATCCGCTATCCGCTTATTGATGGTCAAGGTAACTTTGGCTCTGTCGATGGCGACCCTCCTGCCGCTATGCGTTACACTGAGGCTCGCCTTTCTAAGATTGCCTCGCTAATGCTTGAGGATATAGACAAAAACACCGTTGACTTTTATCCTAACTTTGACAATACCTTAGAGCAACCTGCCGTACTTCCAGCCAAGATACCTAACCTACTTATAAACGGTTCTGACGGTATTGCCGTTGGTATGGCGACAAATATTCCGCCTCACAATCTAACAGAGGTTTTAAACGGTTTGCAAGCCCTTATTGACAATCCTGAGATTGATATTGACGAGCTTATTAAGATTATTCCTGCTCCTGACTACCCTACTGGCGGGATTATTATGGGCAGAACGGCTGTAAAACACGCCTACAAGACTGGGCGTGGCGGAATTGTAGTGCGTGGGCGTGCTGAGATTGAAGAGACTGCGTCTGGGCGAAGTAGAATTATTATTACCGAGCTTCCTTATCAAGTAAACAAAGCACAGCTTATTATACAAATAGCCGACCTTGTAAAAAACAAACGCCTTGACGGTATCAGTGACATTAAAGAAGAATCTGACCGAAAAGGTATGAGAATTGTTATTGACATAAAGAAGGATTTTAACGCACAGGTAGTACTTAACAGCCTGTATAAGATGACACAACTTCAAAAGAGCGGTGGAATAATCTTTCTTGCCTTAGTTAATGGCACTCCAAGAATACTTAACTTAAAGGAGATGTTATACTACTATCTTGAGCATCAAAAGGAAGTTTTGACTCGCAAGACTCAGTTTGAGCTAGCAAAAGCCAAGGAGCGAGAGCATATTGTAAAGGGTTTGGTAATCGCCCTTGCAAGCATTGATGAGGTAATTGCCATCATCAAGTCTTCTGAAGATAAGCAAGAGGCAGTAACAAGGCTTACTCAAAACTTTGAGCTTGACGAAACTCAAGCAAACGCTATACTTGAGATGAAATTGTCAAGGCTTACCTCACTAGAAGTTGAAAAGCTCAATCAAGAGCTTCGTGAACTTGACGCCTTGATCATCGACCTTGAGGATATTCTTGCCACCCCTGCCCGCATCTTAAAAATACTTAGGGATAATTTTGAAGAGATTAAAAAGCAGTTTGGCGACAAGCGTAAAACAGAGATTAGTTTTGACGCTGGTGGCATTGATGTTGCCGACCTTATTGAAAAAGAGGATGTTGTTGTCTCTTTAACTAAGCAAGGTTACATCAAGCGAATGTCAACAAGTGAGTATAAGGCTCAAAATCGTGGAGGAGTTGGCGTAACCGCACACAAGACTAAGGAAGAAGATTATGTTACCACTATGTTTGTAACCTGCACGCACGATGACCTGTTATTCTTCTCAAGTCGAGGGCGAGTGTACTGCATTAAGGCTTATGAAATTCCAGAAGCTCAACGCACGGCTAAAGGTAGGGCTATTATCAACCTTTTAATGCTCAGTGAGGGCGAAAAGATTACTGCTGTGATACCTAGAAAGGAAGGCGATAGTGGTAATTTAATTATGGTTACAAGAAAGGGACTTATCAAAAAGACTGCTCTTGACGAGTTTGCCTCTATCAGAAAGGCAGGCAAAGTTGCCATCCATCTAGTTGAAGATGACGAGCTGATTGGCGTGGAGCTTTCTTGCGGAAGTGACGATATTTTGATTGCCTCTCATTTTGGCAAATGTATCCGCTTTAATGAAAGTGATGTGCGCTGTATGGGAAGAGAAAGTCAAGGCGTACGCAGTATGAGGCTTGCAAGTGGCGATTATATTGTTGATATGACTATTATTAAGCCAAATACTCAAATTATTACCATTTCTGAAAATGGATATGGCAAGCGAAGTGATGTGAGTGAGTATAGACTTCAGTCTCGAGGCGGAAAAGGTATTAAAGCTGGCAACTTTAACGAAAAGACTGGAAATCTTGTTTCGCTTAAACAGTCAATTGAAGAGGATGATATTTTACTTATTGCAGACAATGGGGTTATTATCAGAACGCCTATCAGTCAGATTAGTTCACTTTCAAGGGCAAGCCAAGGTGTTAAAGTTATGAAACTTAAAAAGGAAAACAAGATTGTCAGTGTTGCTCTTGTAAAAAAAGAAGATGAGGACGAGGAAATTAAATACGAGCTTGAGTTAAATCAAGCAAACAGTCAAGAAAACTTGACAAATAATGGCGAAAGTGCTATCCTTGACAATCAAAACGATGTTAAGCAGGCTGATGAGGAAGAGTAATGAATTAATACCACTTAAATAAATTCTTTGGGGCTGTGAAGCTTGATTTTAAATGCCACCGCATTTAAAATCATCAAAACTGCGTTTTGATTGGTAAGTTTTGTGCCAAAACTTACAAGCTTCACAGCCTCTTTATGTGCCAAATCAAAGCCATCAAAGGAGGGAAATATGGAAATCAACGAAAAAGAATATCTTGCAAAAACACTCAATGTTATTGAAAATAAAATTCAAGAAAACAAAGAGAAGTTAAAAAACGCTCAAGCAAAACTAAAACACGATATAAGTGACTTGTCAGAAAACTTTTATGAGGCGTCAGGCGACAATGGAGATGGGATTGCAACCGCCTATGTAAATATGACGGGCATAGAAAATTTACAAGATGATCTTGACAAGAGCATTAAACGATACACTCTGCAGAAAAATAATCCATATTTTGCTAGAATTGATTTTAAATTGGATGGCAAACAAAAAACTCAGAACATCTATATTGGCATAGGCACTGTAACAGATGACCAAAAGTTATATGTTGCCGACTGGCGTGCCCCTATCTCTTCAATGTACTATGATTATAATCTTGGACAGGCACAGTTCAGCATTGACGGACAACCTTATCAAGGACAACTTACCTTAAAAAGACAGTATAAGATTGAAAACGGACAGCTACTCTCCTACTTTGACACCGACCTAACAATTAACGATGAAATTTTGCAAGAAGTACTTTCTCATAACGCTTCTAGCAAGATGAAACAGATAGTATCTACCATACAAAAAGAACAAAACAAGATTGTAAGGCAGGAGAAGAATGAAAATATCTTAATTCAAGGTATAGCAGGCTCTGGCAAAACTTCAATCGCACTCCACCGAGCCGCCTATCTATTGTACAAGCACAGAGGTCAAATTAAGAGTAGTGATATACTAATTCTCTCCCCTAATAATGTATTTTCAAGCTATATATGCGAGGTTCTACCTCAGCTTGGCGAAGATAACTTAGTGGAGACCACCTTTGCTCAGATAGCAAGGTCAGAACTTAAGCGACCTATTCAGTCAAGAGAGAGTATGCTTGACGAGATAGCTCAAAACCCAAAACAAGAACAGCTTAACGAGATATCTTACAAATCTTCGTTTGAATATCTTGACAGCCTGTTAAGATTTTTAAAAGGACCTTTTCTTGAAACCTTCTCGCCAAAAGACCTTTCTTATGTAGTTAAAGAGGACCTTGAGAACAATGTGGAGACTATAGACTTTCCTGCAGAGCAGACAAAACAACTATTTTTTAAAACTTTTAAAGGGTTAGACCTTTATGAGAGAATCAACAAGATAGCCTGGCAGTACGCTATGGTCTTTACCGAAGAGCGACACTATACTAAGGAGCAAAATAAGGCTCTTCGTGATAGATTTAAAAATATTTTGTATAAATTTTTACCTATTAGAGATATTGATAAGATATTTGAAATCTTTATGGCAAGAGAACATTTAAAGTTTAACAAACGCACTACAATTGCCTATATGGATAAAGGCACCTATCTTGCTATCAAATACTTTTTGTATGGTTTTGAACACGATTTTTCTGCCAAATACTTGATTGTTGACGAGATGCAAGACTTTACGCCAGTGGATATTTATCTATTTAAAAAATTATGGTCTTGCCCGTGCATAGTTGCTTGCGACATCAACCAATGTATAGAAAAGAATTTACCTACTGAATATCTACAGCTTACCGCCGACTTTTTAGGATGTAAGCTTATCGAACTTAACAAAACCTACCGCTCCACTAAACAGATAGCAAAATTTACTAGCTCTTTAATAGGTCAAAGCAACACCGAGTATGTAAATCGTAATGGAGAAGAGCCTGCCATCTACCAAACTAGTGACCAAGCTCAAACTATTTGCGAGCTTATTGAAAACGAATGTAAAAAATTTGAGCATATTGCCATAATCTGCAAGTGCAATCGAGAGGCTGAGGGTATCTATAAAAAACTTTCAAAACTTATCAATTGCACCCTTTTAAATCAACCAGAAGACTATAATAATCGAGTGCTAATTACCACCTGCGCCACGGCAAAAGGCATAGAGTTTGACGCTGTAATCATTCCAAATGCAACAAGTGAAAACTACAAAAACACCATTGATAAAAACATCCTCTATGTTTCTTCAACTAGAGCATTGCATAAACTTTTCTTTACAGCAGACAAAGAACCTAGCCACCTGCTAAAAGGTCTTGAAGTGAATAAAATTCAACAAAATTAGCCAAATTATCAAGGTTTTCCACATTAAAGCGTGGATAAATTACTAAAAAAAATTAATATTTATACAAATCAAGGCAAAAATTATTTATAGTTTAATAACTATGTCGCATTAAAAATTTTACCTTATTAAAGGACTGCGAAAAATGTCAAGTAAAATCAATAAATTTTTAAAAATATTTTAAAAAATTTAGATTGTTTTTAAGCAAAAATAGCCACATATATAAAATTTATGTGTGGAAATGTGGATAACTGCCCTTGACAACCCCCTTTTTACACCATTTTGCATAAAAATTAATAGTTTTGCATAAATATTGGAATGTGGAAATGTGGATAACTTTTTGTGGCTTTGCAATTGAGATTTGACCTAATTTGCCTGTCTATTTATAAGATAAGGTTTGTTTTAGTGATAGAATGTATAAATCCACTAATATTGCTTTGTAAATTTTAATTTTTGTTATATCATATTTAAAAGCTAGTAAATTTTATTATGCTATAGGAGTTTTTATGAACGAGAAAAAGTTAATATTGCCAAGAAAATTGTCAGGTTTTATGGAACTTGAGCCTAGCAAACAGCTTGTGTTTGATGGGATGATTGAAAAGATAAAAAAGGTATATCAAACCTTTGGGTTTATGCCACTTGACACACCAGTACTTGAGTATAGCGAAATCTTGATGGCTAAGTCTGGGGGCTCTATTGATAAAGAGGTATATGCCTTTAAAAAGGGCGACACTGATATTTGTATGAGGTATGACCTAACCGTTCCGCTTGCAAGATATGTTGCTATGCACGAAAATGAGCTTGCCTTCCCTTTTAAACGTTATCAAATAGGCAAGGTTTATCGTGGCGAAAAGGCTCAAAAGGGGCGATTTAGAGAATTCTATCAATGTGACGCCGATATTGTGGGACTTACAGAGCTTTCCACAGTTGCAGATGGAGAAATCTTAGCTTTGGTTGACAGGGTTTTTGCTTCGCTTGAGCTTAAGATTGTAAATCACATCTCAAACAGAAACATTCTTTTTGGTTTTATAGAAGAGTTGAAGCTTGAAAGATATTCTACCGATATCCTTACAATTCTTGATAAAATTGATAAGATTGGCAAGGACAACGCCATACTCGAGCTAAAAAATTACATACAAAGCGAGGAGGATTGCCAAAAACTTATTGACCTAACCTTACAGCAAGGAAGCTTTAGGCACGTGCTTGGAAAAATTGAACATCTATGCCAAAACGAAACTTATCAAAAGGGAATAGATGAGCTTAAGGAGGTTAGCTCCTACCTTCAAGCGATGGGAGTAAGTGAAGAAAATTATATTTTAGATATTGGTATTATTCGTGGGCAAAATTATTACACTGGTACTGTATTTGAAGCAAAGATGCCAGAGCATCCCGAGTTCTCTACAGTATGTGGTGGTGGTAGGTATGACAATCTTGCCTCTTATTACACAGACAAAAAAATGCCAGGCGTTGGAATGAGCATCGGTCTTACTAGGCTTTTTGACTTACTTGACCAAAACAACCTACTGCCTAAAAATCAGCCTTCTGCCCTAGCTGTGCAAATTTTGCCTATGGATAATCAGTACACTTTGCAGTGTTTACAGTTGCAAGCCTATCTTTCTAAAAAGGTGGCAAGCGAGGTCAATTATCAAAACCGCTCCTTTAAGTCAAAGCTTAAAGAGGCGAACAGGAAGCAAGTTCCTTTTGTTATAATCGTTGGCGAGGAAGAGCTAAAGCTTGGCAAGTACACTTTAAAAAATATGAATACAGGAGAACAAGAGTTGCTAAGTAAAGAAGATTGTATTAAAACCTTGACAGCGTCTAAGTAAAAATTTGAAATATAAAGAGTAGGAGTGATAGCTTATAGAGTTAATCTCCTACTCTTTTTTTAATATGCTTGAAAATATAATTAATATTGTATATAATATCTATATGAACGATAAAATTAAAGACAAATTAAAGGTATTGACAACAAAGCCTGGCGTATATATTATGAGAGACAATCAAGGCAATGTTATATATGTAGGAAAAGCCAAAAACCTTAAAAATCGTGTGAGTCAGTATTTTAGAAATTCGCCAAAGCCCTCTAAGGTGCAAGCAATGGTGGATAATGTAGATACTTTTGACTACTTTATCACTATGAGTGAGATGGACGCCTTGGCACTTGAGAGCAACTTAATCAAAAAATATCAACCTTTTTACAACATACTACTTAAAGATGGCAAACAATTCCCCTATATCAAAATTGATATGAAAGTACCTTTTCCGAAGCTCGAGATAGTTCGAAAGGTCAAAAAGGATGGAGCAAAATATTTTGGGCCTTACTTTGCCGGCATTGACGTGCGAGAAATAGTAAAAACTATAAATTCGGCTTTTAAAATTAGGACTTGCTCGCTTAACATTACTGAAACCTCTATGGCAAAGCGAGAATGTTTAAATTATTCGCTTGGGCTTTGCAGTGCACCTTGCACAAAAAAAATTAGCCGAGCCGACTATCTTAAAGAGATTGACAGAGTTATCAACTTTTTAAATGGCAATGATGACGAGATTGAGCAAATTTTAACTAAAAAGATGATGCAAGCCTCTGAAAGTGAAAATTATGAAAATGCCATCCTCTTTAGAGATAGGCTTAAGATGATTGACAAGCTTAAACAGCGAGTGGTGGCTAATCTTCCAAAAGATGTGAGCAAGGATATCTTTGCCTATTACACTGATGGGCTGAGCGGAGTGATTACCTATATGGTTGTCCGAGGCGGTAAAATTTTGGGTATTATCTCTTACCCTTGTCACGACGCCGAGCTAGAGGAAGGACAAACGCTTTTTAATTTTGTGGTGCAATATTACCAAAACCTGCTTGTGCCAAACGAGATAGTGCTTTCTCACGATATCGAGGACAAAGAGCTTTTAAAGACTGCCCTAGGCAAAAATGTAAATATTATTACCAATCCGCACGGAATAAACAAAAAACTGCTCGATATGGCTCTTGTCAACTCCAAAGAGTATCTTAACAAATTTCTTGAGAAAGAAAAACTTAAATACAATAACACTATCGGAGCGTTAAAAAGTCTGCAAGAAAAGCTAGGCTTAAAAGAACTTCCACTGCGAATGGAATGCTATGACATTTCTAACATAAGTGGGACTAACAAAGTATGCTCGATGGTGGTCTTTAAAAATGGAGAGGCAAGTAAAAAGGATTACCGCAAATTTAAGATTAAGTCGGTAAAAGGCTCTAACGATTTTGCTTCGCTTGCCGAGGCGTTAACTCGCAGGCTTAAGCGACTGCAAGAGCAGAATGGCGAAAGTTTTAAAGAAAAGCCGAGCTTAATCATAATTGATGGCGGAAAGGGGCAAGTTTCTACCTGCTATAAGATTTTGCAGGAGTTTAACCTTGCAGGTTCTATTGAAATGATTGGACTTGCCAAGCGGATTGAAGAGGTGTTCTTTCCAAACAATCCAATCCCAAAAATCTTAAAAGCTGGAAGTGCTGAACTAAAACTTATTCAGAGAATTAGAGATGAGGCACACAGGTTTGCTATAACCTATCATCGAAATCTCAGAACGCAAAAACAGACAAAAACTGTTCTTGACGAGATAAAAGGCATTGGTCCAAAAAAACGAGACGCCCTGCTTAAAGCTTTTGGAACAAGCGAGGCTATAGCCAAAGCTAGCCTTGATATTCTTGAAACTGTTCCCGGCATTACGCCAGCCCTTGCAGGAGAGATAAAAGAATTCTTTTCTAAAAACAAAATAGAACATAGTCCTGAAGAATAAAGTGTCAAGCAACTGCTTGGCATTTTTTATAATTTACATATTAAATTTTATAAATCATTTGTATAATCTTATCACAACTGATATACTAACTTTAGGAGGTATTTATGAGAAAAATTACTATGGTTCAATATGGTTGTGGAAAAATGAGCAAATTCACAATCAAATATGCCCTTGAAAAAGGTGTAAAGATTATAGGTGCTTTTGATATAGATGAAAGTAAGCTTGGCAAGGACATTTCTTACCTTATTGATAGCGACAAAAAACTAAATGTAAAAATTCAAGACGCTAAGGAGTTTGATGAATTTTTAAAAACTCACGATGTTGATGTTGCAATCATCACAACAACTTCTATTTTTGCTGAAAACTACCCTATCTATGAAATCTGTGCTAAAAATGGCGTAAATGCTATTTCTACTTGCGAGGAGGCTTTTTACGCTCAAAATTCTTCTCCAAAGCTTGCCAAAAAGCTTGATAAACTTGCAAAAGAAAATGGATGTACCATCTGCGGAAGCGGTTATCAAGATGTTTTTTGGGGCAACCTGATCAGTGTGATTGGCGGAGCTACTCATAAGATTGTAAAAATCAAAGGTAGGTCAAGTTATAATGTTGAGGACTATGGTGTAAGTCTTGCAAAAGTGCATGGTGCTGGCTTTACTAAAGCTCAGTTTAAAAAGGAAATTATTGATAAAGAGCAGATGAGCGAGCAAGAGCTTAAAAAAGTTATCAGTGCTGGAGAATTTTCGCCTAGCTATATGTGGAATGTTAACGGTTGGCTTTGCTCAAAACTTGGACTTCACGTAACAAAACAAACACAAAAATCAGTGCCTATTATCGCTGAGGAGGAAATCCACAGTACAACACTTGGTATGACTATTCCAAAAGGACACTGCACAGGGCTTAGTGCTGTTGTGACAACTGAAACTAAAGAAGGCACTATCATTGAAAGTGAGTGCATCGGAAAAGTTTATGGACCAAAGGACTTTGACTGCAACGACTGGACAATCGAAGGAGAGCCAACAACTCGTGTTGTGATTGAAAGACCATCAACTGCCGAGCTTACTTGTGCTTCGGTAATCAATAGAATAGTTGAAGTTTTGTGTGCTGAGCCAGGCTACACTACTACCGACCAAATGCCTGAAAACCTTTACAAAGCCCACAACCTTGACAAATATATTGAGCTTGTAGATTGCGCTGACGGTTGCAACTGCGAGCATGACCACTGCGACCATAAATAAAAGTTTTTAAGGAAGTTATGAAAGGATATTTTATTAGTTTTGAAGGTGGAGAAGGCTGTGGCAAATCCACGCAAATAAAAAAGTTAAAGGAATATATAAATCAACTTAACAATCACGAAAACTTTTTGTTTGTTCGTGAACCCGGAGGAACAAAACTTGCTGAAGAGCTACGAAAGTTAATCTTAAATGACAGCGAAGATCAGCCTTTGCCTATGACCGAGTTACTTTTGTTTTGTGCCTGCCGTGTTGAAATTGTACACAAACGCATCTTGCCCGCTCTTAGTCAAGGCAAGGTAGTAATTGCCGACCGATTTTATGATTCTACTATAGCATATCAAGGCTCAGCTCGAGAGATAATGCCTGTTAAGGATTTGCTAAGCCTAACTAAAAAAATAATCGGAGATATTAAACCTAACCTAACCTTTTATTTAAAGATTTCGCCTCAAGAGGCTTTTAAGCGAAAGAACAAAATGAGCCAGCCACTTGACAGAATTGAAAGTGAAGGACTTACCTTCCATCAAAAAGTAGAAAAGGGCTATGACTTTATTTCAAATCTTGAAAAGGACAGATTTTATATCCTAGACGCTACAAAATCTCCAGACGAAATATTTAAAGAAATAATTAAAGTATTAAAAGAAAAAATTCCACAATTTTTAAATTAAAAAAAATTTTTATTAATTTAAAAAAATATTTATTTTAATTTAATAGTTTTTAATAAAAAAATCACA
>CASFPO010000008.1 GCA_949296805.1 uncultured Bacillota bacterium
ATAAACTATGTGATGTTAAAATTTTACTATCATAAAATTTTAATAAATTCTTACGAATTTGTGCGTTTCACGCACTCTTCACATAATTTGTATAACCATCAGCCTCACTCTTGCAAGCAAGTTCGGCTTCCGATAATATAAAATAAATTAAAATATTTGTAAAAATCTATAAAAAAATATATAATATGAAAAAGGAGTAAAAATGTTATACGAACAAATTAAAAAAGCAAATATTCAAGCTATGAAAGATAAAGATAATGTAGCAAGAAGTTTTTATAGCGTTCTTTTAAATAAGATTATGCTTGAAAACATTAAAAAAAGAGAAAAAGGTGCAGAAGTTGACGATAGCGACATTGCCAATATCTTGCAAAAAACAGTTAAGGAGCTTGATGAAGAAAAGGAAAATTATCAAAAGGTAGGCAATAGCGAAGAAGTTGCAAACATTACTCGGCAGATTGAGCTTGCAAAAAGTTATCTACCAAAACAACTTTCTGAGCAAGAAATTAAAAATATTATTCTATCTCTTGAAGATAAATCAATTCCAAGTGTTATGAAACACTTTAAGGCGAATTATAACGGCAAGTGTGATATGAAACAAGTGCAAGAGGTTTTAAAAAGTTTATAATGAAAGTTTTTGCAATTAGTGACCTGCATCTTTCAATAAACAATAGCAAACCTATGGATATATTCGGTCCTGTTTGGCAAGGTTACCTTGATAAGATTTTTGAAGATTGGAAAGCTAAGGTAGAGGATGACGATTTAGTCCTTCTTGCTGGAGATTTTTCGTGGGCTATGAGGCTTGAAGACACAAAAGAAGATTTTAACTTATTATCTTCTTTGCCAGGCAAAAAGATTATTATAAGAGGCAATCATGATTATTGGTGGAAATCTATTTCTTCTGTTAGAGCTTTTTTGCCAGAGAATTTTTTTGCAATTCAAAATGATGCAATTAAATTTGGCAATATCATTATTTGCGGAACTCGTGGTTGGATCGTGCCAGAAAAGAATGTAGAAGTTAGCCAAGAAAACAAAAAAATTTTTGATAGAGAAGTTATAAGACTTGAACTGACTTTGGAATCTGCTAGTAAAATTAGAGAGGATGGGGATATTTTAATCTGTATGATGCATTATCCACCGACTAACTTTACCAAAGATGATAGCGAATTTACAAACTTGATAGAAAAGTACAAGGTAGACAAGGTTGTTTATGGGCATTTGCATGGACTAAAGAAGATGGCTACAAGTTTTGTGAAAAATAATATTTCTTATTATTTAACTTCTTGTGATATAGTGGAAAATAAACTTGTAGAGATATTATAACAATTTATGTAAATACTAATTTTGATTATTTAAAAGGGGAGTGCGATGAAAAAAAAATTGCTAACATTAGTAATAACTATATTTTGCATAGGTTCATCGTTGCTTCTTTTTTCATGTACAAATGGGGTAAGTCCTACAGGTATAAGCTTTAAACAAGAGGAAATTGAACTTGTTAAAAATGGAAGTATAACTGTGAGTAGTTTAATAAAAGTAGAACCTTACAATGCCAGTAATTACCAAATTGATTTTACAAGCTCAAATAAAGAGATTGCAACTGTAGAAAGGGGAGGTGCATACCTCTATATCTCAGCAGTTGATTATGGGTCGGCATTGATTACGGCGACTATAAGAGGGAGCGAGCTATCTTCATCTATTTTAGTTAAAGTGACCGAAGGCAAGGTCAATGATATGTATGTTGATGAAAATGCTATAATTAAAGATTATTACGAAGGGCAAACTTTTTCTCAAACAAAGCCGACAGTCTGGGCTCGTTTTGAAAGCGGAACAAGCAAACAAGTTGATTATGGCGAATATGAACTATTTATAACAAGAGCGGGAGAAAAGCTACCAATAAATACACCTCTTCAAATAGGTGATATTTTGACAATATCTTATTTTAATTATGATTACGATATTGTTTTAAATGTGCAAGAGGACTTTATTGCCTCTCTTGAGGTTGTTTCACCTCCACAAAAACAAGAGTATTATATTGGAGACTATTTTGATAGTACTGCAATGGTTGTTGAAGCTGTGTATGTTAGTGGCAGGAGAGAGGTTATAACGGATTATTCTTTTGAGGTTAGACCTTTTGATTATAACGATAAAAGCATTACGATTTGCTATCAAGATATTTTTTTGGATTATCCACTTTCAATTTCGGCGAATATAAGTGTATCAAACTATAGCTTGCTTCAAGAGGCGATAGATAATGCTTATATTGGAGACAGCATAATGCTAAGTGGAAAACATAATTATGTAAATCCTATTTATATTCCTTTAGAGAAAAACTTGATAATATTTGGAGAGCCAGTAGGTGGGCTGGATGTTTCAATAACTGGTAAAGAAAAGTCTTCTATTTTTATCTTTACCGGTCAGGGCAATTGTACTCTTGCAAACATATCTTTATTTGGAAATGGAAATGAAAGCACGGTAATTTCATACCAAGGGAATTCTGATATTAGTGACAGTAATATTACATTAGAAAATATTAGCATAAATAGTTGTTTTATAGGAATTGAATTTTCTTTGCAAAGTGACGACCAAATAAACAATATAGTTTTGAATATAAATAACACTACTATTACTAGTGACGGATATGGAATTAGGCTTGTAGGACTAAAAGATAGCAAGTTAGTGATAAAAGAAAGCCAAATAGAAAGTCAGACTGCTGTGGAAGGAATAAATATTTTAAATTTTAGCATAAATATCGATGATAAAGAAATTATTGCGAATGATTATATTAAAATAGAAAGTTTACAAAATATTAATGAAAATTAAATATATTACTTTACCCAAAGCGGTACACAAGTTGACCAAATAATCCACAACACGAACCAAATGAAGAACAATTTTTGAGTGTATTTAGTTGTTATAAAAGAACTATTTTTTATCTTACCAATTTAAAAATATTTTTACCAAAACTTGTGCTCTATACTAATAAAACCCTTATAAATACTAGCAAAAACGCTAGTATTTTTTGTAATAGGTGCAAAAAATTTTAAAACTTGTGCACCTACATACACCTACGTCTATATTTTTAATAAAATCAAGTGATTTAAAACTGCCTAAAACTATATAATGCTTTTTAATATTATATATATTCTAAATCATCTCTTTTAAAAACTTCATTATCTAAAAATTCTAATGGAGTTATACCAAAACCATCAGCAACTTGATAAATAATTGCAAGTGTAGGACATTTTGTATTGCCTTTCATAATATTCACAATTGTTGACCTAGCAATACAACTTTCTTTTAAAAATTTGTGTAATGAAATATTTCTCTCTTTTAATAATTCGTTTAAACGAATAGTAAATGCTTCGCCTAATGTCATAAAACACCCCTTTTAATATGTCCTAATTAGAACATTTTTATTTTATCAATGGTGTTTCTTTAAATTGCGACCTAATTCGGACAAATAACCAAATTCGATTGCTTATACATTATGTATATTGTATAATTGTCCTAATTAGGACTGTATATGTATAAAGTTTGTTCGTTTTTCGGTCATAGAGAAATCAGTGTAACGGAAGAATTAAAAAGCAAGTTAAAAGATATAATAGAAAATTTAATAACCAAAGAAAATTTTGGTATATTCTTTTTTGGTGGATTTGGAGAGTTTGATGACTTGTGTCACAAAGTTGTCACGGAATTAAAAAACAAATATTCTTTTGTCAAGAGGATATATGTTTGTGAAGATTATAAATTTGTTGATAGACCACATAAAAGACCAAAATGGTTAACAAAAGAAGATTATGAAGAATTTATTTATCTTGATATGAAATACACTGGTTTTTACCAAAGAATTTATTTTCGTAACCTAGAAATGATTGAACAAAGTGATTTTATAATTTTCTGTGTGAATAACACTGAAAATAGTGGTGCATATAAAGCAATGCAATATGCAAAACGGAAAAAGAAAACTTTTATAAATGTTGCTCAATAACAAATGAAAGTATTTAGCCACAACAGAAAAAGATATACTTGCAAAAAGACTACCCCATTACTTAACAAACAAATAATTATAAATTACGAGATTTGGGATTGTGCGAGTTTTTATATATATTAAATATAATAATTTATATATTATTGTTTATTTTGTAAGGTATATACTTTCAAAAGAAATTAATAATAAAGAAAAGTTTTCTTTTGTAAATAAGAGTTTAAAGACATCAATTTTGATATCTTTTCCATTTGCTGAAAATGTTTTTAAGCTTGATTCAATTTATTATTAAATACACTGGTAAATACACTGGAATACATGCTCTATCATGCATTTTAGTTAAATGAGATCCAAAAATCATACAAACATTGCTTGGACATAAAACAGTATAAACAACAGTGCATATGAAAATAGGCATTATTACAAAATGCACTGGTTATTTTAATAATTCTTTTAATGCAATCTTTTTGCTTTCTGGCAAAGTTTTTAATATATTTAAATTTTCTTTATCTATTTTATATGAATTCACATCTTCATAAAAGAACTCTTCAGGTGTGATATTACAGGCTTCGATTATATCTAAAATGATTTTCATAGAAGGTTCAAATTCACCAGCTTCCATTTTTGTTATGTAGGCCGAATTTTTGCCAATAGTTAAGCTTAGTGCTCTCGCACTATAATTTGCCTTGTTTCTAAAATAACCCACTCGTCTTATTATTTCTTTTAAATCCATCACTTTATTCCTTATATAAATATTATAAAATTGGCTTAGCCTTAATCATATTCATTTCAAATGATAAAAAATTAGATATATGAAATATAATGTTGCATTATTTGAAATATATTCGTAAATAATTGACTTTTTATGAAAGATGAGTTAAAATTAATCTAAATGAGTTAGTAGAACAAAACGTGGAGTTAAATTTGCTTACACACATAGCAAGTTATGTTAAAATATGGTATACTACTTCTGAATTAAATAGGAACGAAGATTATGAGTAAAAATGTTGCCGAATTAATTAAGTACATTAGAAAGCAAAACAAACTAACTCAAAAACAGTTTGCAAACAAGTTTTTTATTACAGAAAAGACTGTAAGCAATTATGAAAATGGTTTAAGAACTCCTGATTTAGACTTTCTAAATAAAGTTTGTGAAGAATTTAATTTAACTCTTGATTATTTTATGGAGACTTCTAAAACTGAAAGTAACCCTAATAATTTGGTTGTTTCTGAAAAGAACGGGAAGTGTGCGATTTATGATAAAAATAGAAGCGTTTATTTGACACCACATATATATGATAGAGTTATCTTATCGCATTATGATTCTCATATTGCATATAACGCAAATGATTTGGTAGATGAGGGGCGAGTTATTCCAAAGATGGGAGAAGTTGCATATTCTGCAATTATAGATAACTTTGGAAATGTTAAAGCACTGCCTAATTTGATTTTTGCATATAATTACAATCTTCCTTTTAATATGTTTAATGTATGTCCTGCTCTTAACAAAGTGGACAATAAATTTTATTTGTTAAACTCCAATGGTGAATTATTAAGTAAAGGATATGAGCGAATAGTCGCAATTGATAAATGGCATGCAGACAGCGAACACGATTTTGGATTGTACTATGGGCTAGAATATAAGCAAGATAGACTAAATAACGAGAAATCAATTAAGTCTCGTAAACTTCTATATGTCGATGGCAAAGAAATAAAGGTTACACTCACTGACATTAATGATAATTGGGATTGTAAGGTAAAAGAGTTTGAAAGCATTGATGTTTTGGTTAAATACATAAAAAAATATGGCCCAAATATGATAACACTTGCTCCAGACCTAATTTTTAAAGCAAGCGAAAACTATCCTAAAATTGTAAATTCAGTTTGTGAATATGTTGATAGTTTAAATGAAAATATAAAATGTGAAAACTTTTTAAACTATGCATTAAAAGTAGTTACTGAATATGCAACAAATTTTAAGCCAAAAGCACAAAGTGTATCACAATCGGAATTGTATCCAAATAAAATTTTTGCAAAAAATATTATTGAAGCAAATAGTTTAAGAAAACAAATTTCCGATTTATATGATATAATAGGATTAGTTTAGGAGGGGAATATGGAAAAATTAATAAAAAAACTAAAAGAAAACGATTATAGAGTTTTTAAAATAGTAGAAAGAGAACAAATTGAAATTGTTGACGCTGATGATTTCAATCAGGCTCAAGAAGGGTATAGATTTAATCCGCTTAAAAATGAACCAATTGACGATTGGAATACTTTAGTTGGCGAGAAATATTATGTAATAGGATTTGACAAAGATCTTGGAGATCCTATCATTGCTGACGCTGGCACGGAGGGCTTTCCTATTTATTCTATGATGCATGATGATTGGGAAAGTTTAGAGAAAATTGCAAATTCTTTTGATGAGTTTATAAATAATTTGAAATCTATCGAAAATATTATAAATACTCCAAATCAAGATAGATCAACTATAAGAAAATTTGTTAGAAAATTAGACAAAGAAAATAATACAAACGATTTTTACAAATTAATTTGTAGTGCAATTTTAGAAAAATGGGGTTTTTACTACCAAGATTTTAAAGCTTATAAAAAACATCAAAGCAAATAAGGAGTATAATATGGAATCAAATATAATTAAAGTTAGAAAAGAAGAACTAATAAATTCAACTCTTAATGGTAACTTTTTGTACGAAGAAAATGGAGAACTTTATTTTACAAATAAATTAAATCATACTATTTTTGAACTTGATAAAGACTTCAAAAATTATGATGAAACTTTGAACCATTCAATGAATTTTGATGACTATGTTCAAAAGTTTTTAGAAATATGTTCCAAAGCAAAAAATAAACCATCGTTATTATTTTTAAATTGTGTACCCAAAAATATAATAAAAATTTTAAACGGAACAGAGGATAATTATAAGCACAATTATCACTTTTTGACTGAGTTAAACCAAGATGAAGATTTTAAAAACTTCAATGAAAAGCCATGTGTTACTTGTGTGCAAGAAGGCTTTGCCGATGTTTTGAAAAAACTTGTTGAAACAAGAAACGATGGCATCTCACAGAATGATGTTTTTGTGTTTTTTGACGAGCCCGAGAATATACACAATTTAAGGTTACCTAGTTTGGACACTGTTATTACTATTAGCAGAAGCAGAAGAATATATTTTGTGTTAAACTTTATCAATAAATCAAAATATATAGAGAAGTATGGGCCAGAGTCATATCAAGTTATTGAAGATAACTGCAAAACTAAGTTTATTTGTGATTATAATGGAGTTGTAGACATTCAGCCTTAAAAAAGAAAGGAAAAACTATGGATTTAATTCAAGAATTAGAAAGGCAATTTAAATCAAAATGCAAACAAGGAGAATTGGAGTGAAGATTATTAGAAGTATGTCATGTGAAGATTTTCAAAAACTACATGTTGCAGTAGGTTGGAAAATTTTAAAGGATAAAGAGGTAGATTGTTCTTTAAAGAATTCTATGTTTATATCATGTGCTGTTGTTGATAATGAAATTGTGGGTATGGCAAGAGTTATTGGAGATTTTGCTACTCATGGTCTTTTGTGTGATGTGATTGTTAAACCTGAATATCAAAAGCAAGGGATTGGAAAACAAATAATAAATGACATTACCATGCAAATTCAAGCATTTGTAAATGAAAGAGATGAGTTTATGTTGGAACTTTTACCAACAACAGGAAATATTGAATTTTATAAAAAATGTGGATTTAAGCACAAACCAGAAAATATGGAAGGTGTTTACAAATGGTTTAAAAATCAAAATATTTACGGTGAAGATTGCAAAAAACATTTAATGCAATTAAATAGTAAACCTTTTAATAGTATAAAAAAGAAAACTAAAAATATTGAAATGCGACTATATGACGAAAAAAGAAGTCAAATAAAACCTAATGATATTATAATATTTATTAACAGAGAAAATGGTGAGAGAATGTGGTGTAAAGTTATAAAGTTGCATATTTTTAATAATTTTGAACAGCTGTATCAAAATTTCAACAAAGTTCAATTAGGATATGAAGAAAACGAATTAAGTAATCCAAAGGACATGGAAGAATATTATACCAAAGAAAAACAATCAAAATATGGAGTTGTAGGAATAGAAATTAAGTTAATGAACTGACAAAATTAAGTGATTTAAAACTGCCTAAAACTATGTAAATTTATAAAATTGTTTTTATGTTTGAACATACAAAAATATAAAAGTATGATATACTTATTTATAAAAAGAGGTGCCTTATGATAATAATTTGTGGTTTGCCGGGATCTGGGAAAACAACACTTTCTAAAAAATTAGTAGAAAAGTTAGGTCTTGAATATTTTAACGATTGGGGACTTATAAAAGAAAATATATCTATTGAAGATTTTGTTGTGCAAAACAAATCAAAAAATATTGTTCTAGATCTAGATTATGCAAATTCAAAAATCGGATATTTTTTTGATGGAAATATAGAAATAATCTATTTAGGGTTTAATAGACAAGATAAGAATTTTCTTGTTGAAAAATTTTCTAAATCTTATCCATATAAAAAACTGGAAGAAATAGAAGATATTGTTGAAAAAAGTTTAGTCCTATCAGAATTATACGAAAAAGAGTGTAATAAAAGAGACTTAAAGTTTTACTACATTTCAAAAGATAGAGATGTTTTGCTAGAACGGATATTTAATGAATTAAGAAATGAAATAGAAGCAAATTAGAATTTTATAATTATTGGTTTTGATAAAAAAGACAAAGTTTCGAAACTTTCCCCCGAAAAATCTCCATATAACTATAAACATTAACTCGAAAAATGTGATTTTCTATTAACTTTTAATTTCCTGTATAAAAAACATAATTTTTAACTTTGCACAAACTTTGTTTATTTTGTATAAACTTGTCTAAAACTTTGTTTGTTTTGTAGATACTTTGTTTATTTTGTCAAAAATAGAGATAAACTTTGCTTATTTATAAAATGTTGGCATATTTTATTAACAAACTTGATTTGTTTTTGATAAAATTTAATTAAATAAGGAGAAGGTATGTTAAAAGAAGAACTTATTAAACTTGTTGATAACATTATAATTGAAAAATGCGGGCATTTGTTGCTAATGGAATGGAAGGTGAAAAGGCGGACGCATATTTCAAGTTGGCTTGCAACTCATTTGAGATGACATTGCCATTTAAAAACTATGACTTTTTAAGTCCTAAAACAAAAGATAAAGCAAAAGAGTTGGTTGAAGGTGCAGATTTCATCTTCCTATGTGGTGGACATCTTCCCACTCAAAATAAGTTCTTTAATGATATAGATCTAAAGAATTTACTAAAAAATACAAATGCTTTTATAGTGGGTGGTAGTGCAGGTAGTATGAATTGTGCTGATGTTGTGTATTGTCCACCAGAACTTGAAGAAGAAGTGTTAGATGAGAACTTTAATAGATATTTAAAGGGTTTAGGACTAACAGATATTAACATAATGCCACACTTTGAAGAATATAAGCGAATGACTATATGTGGTAAGAGATACATAGATGATATTGTCGTTCCAGATAGTAAAAAGATTGATATTATAGGACTTAATAATGGTAGTTATATTGTTATCAAGAATGAAAAATCAACAATCTATGGCGAAAGTTATCTAATTAGAAACGAACAAATAACACAAATCAATGAAAATGAGATGACAACAATTTTATAACAATAGAAAAACAAGGGCTTTAAAACCCTTGTTTTTTGCTTTAAGAATTATAATGTGTGTTCTGTTTGTGTTGCTTGGTATAATGCCTTTAATTCATCTAATGAAACTTCTGGCATACCCGTTTGGTCAATATAAAGATTATGGAATTCAACAAGATGGGCAATCATTCCATCTCCAGCACCTACAATTTGACCGGTAATCGCTTTACTAGTTTTTCTTGGTGTGCAAATATAATGTCGCACAAGTAAATCTTTTGGTTCACGTGGATATTTCTTATTCCAAGAAGAATTATCATAATACTCGAAAATCCAAACCTTAGTTGCTTGATGTAATTGCTCTAAAAGTGTAGAATCGCCATTTTTTGCAGAATCAACAACAGTATTCATAGTAAAAGTTGTAGGATCTTCATTTGCAACAACTTCGTTATTTAATTCTTCAATTACTAATCTATAATTTTTCATGACACAACTCCTTTGATGTGTCTATTATAGCATAATTTGTTTTGAAAAACAATACTGTTTGCAAAAATAATATGTTTCTAAGAAAAAATTTGAAATTGTTAATACAAATCTAATAACAGTATGCTATAATTATTAAAGAGGTATGGACTATGAAAATAATATATGTTCATCATGCTTTAAGACAAGTGGGCAATCCGCCTAGTCAAGATGATAAAATACAACCATTAGGTTTACAAGATGCAGAAATCGTTGCGGAACTTATGAAAATGATGTCTGAATATTCAAATATAAAAGCAATATATACTTCCCCATATTTTAGATGTGCTAAAACTGCTGAAATAATAAATAAACATATAAATGTTCCTATCTATGAAGAGCCAAGATTTAATGAGTTTAATAAGGTTTTTGAGGTTATTGAAGGCGGTGTGAGCACAACAAAAACAGAAACTTGGACAGAGTGCCAAAATAGAATTAGGGAGGCAATTAAAGACATAGTCTTTAAATATGATGATAATGATACTGTTATTTGTGTTACAAGTGGTGTAAATATAACTGCGTTTATTAGCTTAGCTTTTAAAATACAACCAAATGAAAATCTACCATTTCCATTAGTTCCTAGCTGTTCGCCTATTGGATTTGATATAGATAAAAATTGTTTTTAAGGAGAAATATGCAAGTTGAAAATTTAATAATGTATCAAGCAACAACCAGAGATTATAAAGTTGGAGATATAATAGAATTTGGCAAAGATAGAAATTATCAAGCCGAACGAGTTTTTAAAACAAACTATCGAATGCTTGGCGCTGAAAATGGAATGGCTGAAATGTTTTTAGAAGAAAAACTTAAAAAGAAAAAGAGGTTATCAAGAGAAGAAATGAAAACCATTTGTAATATTCTTTGGAACTATGGTTTTTCAATGCGAGAACTTGGCTATGAAATTTGCAGACAAAAATATTATAAAGATAGACCTTCACGTCTAACTGCTATGTTTTTGTGTGAAAAAGCCGAAGAAGCTAAGTGTTATTTAACTACTGCACAACAAAAAGGCACGGATATAGACCCCAAAGTCGTTGGTGTAAAATTGACAGGAAACTTATTAAAAACTAGCAACTCGTTTAATATGAGAGGTGGCAAAAGTATTGATGAATTCATAGAACAAGCACATAACTATTGGAAAGGTGTTGGAGATGATTTTTTAGATAAAAAGAGCATTGAATATCTTTTTGAAGGAACAGCAGAGATTGTGGAAATTATTAGATATTAATCACATTAAGGAGATAAAATGCAAGTAAAAGATTTAATTTTGTATCAAGTTGCAACTGGTAGGAATTATAAAGTGGGTGATAAAATTCACTTTGGAGACGAGCCAAACGGACAAGAATTTAATTGTCTTAATCTTTCATTTAATAAGGAAGGCGAGCCATTACATAAATTAGGCTATGATAATGCTAAAAAAGGCATTTTTAAGAATAAAAATTTACTTCTGGATATGTCAAAAGCATTATCAAACTATGATTTTATAATGAGAGAATTTGCTATGGAAGAAGTTAGAAAACAACAATTTCCTAAATTGCCAAGCAGATTTAAATGTATGTTTTTAAGTGAAGATGCTGATACTTGCCTACACAACTTGCAAGGGTTTATAAATCGAGGTGCAGGTTCCAACTTACAAGCAATAAAAGTAAGAGTTAATGGTGAAGCTCACTTTGTTAAAGATTATGGTGTTAGTCGATTGGGATTATCTTTCAATGAATATAAAAATGAAGCTATTAAATATTGGAGCCAAGACCAGCACTCTACTTCTGCTACAAAAGAAATATTATTTACTGGCGATGTGGAGATTGTTGAAATACTAAAAGAAGTAAATACTAAACAATAAAATTCTAGTCAAGACCAAACATCTTGGCTTTTTATTTGAAATTTTATAAATAATCAATACAAATTCCATAGATTTATGTTATAATAATCCTATAATAAATAAAAAATAGTAAAAATCTTCGAGATGATGTAAAATTTATAATTGGAGAAATTAAATAGGTATGAAAAATATAACAATAGTTAGCGGTGGAGCAAACGGTTTAGGACTTGAATTAGTCAAAATATTACATAATAAAGGATACTTTGCTTGTAATATTGATAAAGATGAAAAAGCATTAAAGAGTATGTTCCATAACTTGTATAACAACTACAAATCTTTTCTTGGCAATGTTGCTGATGAAAAATATATCATCTCTACAATTAAAGAAATAAGCAAATTAGGAAATATTGTCGCTTTGTTTAATAATGCTGGCTCACCTGTTTTTAAATTTCCAACAGAATACGCTTCGCAAGATGTGGAGTTATGTTTTGAAGGGTTAAAAGGTATGATTTATTTATCTACTAATACTTTAAAAGTTATGGAAAAGGCAGGTGGAAAAATTATCAATATAATGTCTTCAGCAGCACTTCGTGGAAACAAACAAGAAAGTGTTTATTGTGCTACAAAATGGGCGGAACGAGGATATACTGAAAGTTTAAAATCTTGCTATAATGGCACAAAAGTTCAAATTTATGGAGTGTATCCAGGCGGAAATAAATACTAATTTCTATAAAAACAGTAGAGATTATGTTTCTAAGGAAAAACAAGCAGCTTTTATGCCTGCAAGCGATTTGGCGGAAGTTATTTATGAAAACATTTTTAGTGATAAAAAGTTGATTGTTGAAGATTTGATTATAAATAGAATTAAATAGGAGTCAGTATGGAAAAGATTTGTTTAGTTACAGGAGCCAAGAAAGGTATTGGTTTGGCAGTTTCTAGAAAATTGTTAAATGCTGGTTATAATGTAATTATGGCAGATTGTGAAGATATCACATTTGAAAATGATAAAGTTGCAGTTTTTACAGGTGACATAACAAAAGAAAAGGAAATGTTTGAACTAAAAGATTTTATTGTTAAAACCTATGGCAGATTAGACTGTCTTGTTTGCAATGCAGGTATAATTCCGACGCCATGTGGTATTGATGATATTACAGATGAAAACATTGATAAAACAATTGATGTTAATCTAAAAGGAACTTTTAGATGTCTTAGAATATTTGGTAATCTTATTAAAGAAACATCAAAACAAGGAAGTATTGTAAATCTCACATCTGTTGACGGAATAATTGGCGAGCCATTTGCTGTAATCTACTCTGCAACAAAAGCAGGAATTATTTCTTTAACTAAATCTTTTGCAAGAAAATTGGGTGATAAAGTTAGATTAAATGCAGTAGCACCGGGACTTATTGACACACCACTTACTGAAAGTCTTGGTAATGATCCTAGTTGGACAACAGACTTTTCAATCATAAAAAGAGTTGGAAAACCTAATGAAATTGCTGACGCAGTTGAATTTTTACTATCAGACAAAGCAACATTTATCACAGGTCACGTTTTAACGGTTGACGGTGGATTTAATTTGAAGTAAGGAGCTTTTTATGGGGGATTATTTCTATGAAAAATCAAAAATGTATTATGAAAAATACAAAGCAGAGAAACTTACAAAGAAAGTAGGAAGTATCGTTAAAGACGGAGACAAATACCTTACAATACTCCGAGCAGGTAAAAGGCCAATGTTTGCAGGTGGTAGTGTTGACAAAGGAGAAACAACAAGACAGGCAATAGTTAGAGAAGTTTTGGAAGAAACCGGTGCAAAGGTTACAAAACTTAAATACCTTGCAAGAGAATATTACTCTGTTGATTGGGAGTTTGAAGGAATAACATTCCCAAATAAAAGAGTAGAATATACTTATCTTTGCGAAATTGAAGATGGCGACTATTCCACAAAAGGATTGGGCGGCGAATTTGACAAAAACACCAGCCTAAAATGGTGCACTTCAAAAGAACTTGAAGAACTAGGAATGTGGGGACCAACACTTGAACTTGTAAAGAAGGTAGAAAGAGAACATATAGAGGTTTAAAAATATGCTTAAAATTGGTGTTAGCACAAATAATGAAAGTGGAAATAACGACATTGAAATCCTAAATAATATAGCAAATGCAGGATTTAAAAATGTCATGTTATCTTTTAAGGCAAAAAACATTGATGAAACTATTAAAACCATTTACGATTTGGGAATGGATATTTCTTATTTTCATATAGACAACAAATATGCAAACGACCTTTGGGCGATAGGTGAAGCTGTTGAAAGTTATATTCAAGATGTTATCAATCAATTAGAGATTTGTGGTAAATATAACATTCCTATTGCTGTAATGCACGCTAGCTTAGGAAGTCCTACTGATTTTGCTTTAAATCCGAGTGTTCAAGGGTTAAAGAATTTTGAAAGAATTTTAAAGGTTGCAAAAAAGAATAAAGTTAAAATAGCAATTGAGAATGCTGATTGTTATAGCATAAAACATGTTTATTATTTGTTAGATAATATCAAAGACAAATCGGTGGGATTTTGTTATGATGTAGGACATCATCACTTATATAATCCTAAAACAGATTTGCTTAAAAAGTATGGAGATAGATTATTTGCAGTCCATTTGCACGATAATTTAATGGATTGGTATAAAGGCTATGACTATACTAGGGATTTACACTTGTTGCCATTTGACGGAAAGATAAACTTTGATAAAGTATGTAAGAAATTAAAAGAAATTGGCTACAAAGGTGTAATTATGCTAGAAATACATAAAAAGGCGTGCGGAAAGCCACAAATGTATGAAAATACAAATAATCAAGAGTATTTGAAAGAAGCATTTAAACGCGCAGAAAAGTTAAGAACAATGGTGGAGTAATATGAAAGCAGTAATATTTGATTTTGACGGAACTTTAACTGAAAAGAAAGGCAATCTTTGGAAAAGAATATGGAAAGAACTTGGTCATGACATTGGTCCGGACTCTTACTATGTGAGCCTTTTTAAAAGATTTATGAGTGGAAATATTACACACAGACAATGGTGTGAGTTAACACTCGAAGCATTTCAAGAAAAAGGTTTTACAAAACAAAAACTAGATGAAATAACAGATGATATGACACTTATTCAAGGAGCTGAAGATCTAATTAAATATTTGCACGATAGAAGCCTTGAATTACATATTGTTAGTGGAAATATCATATCAGTCATTGAAAAGGTATTAGGGCCTAATAATCGTTTTATTTCAGCCATTAAAGCGAATGAGTTTTTATTTGACGAACAAGGAAATATAATTGAAATTGTAGGGACTAAATACGATCATGAAGGCAAGGCAACTTACATTAAGGAGCTTTGCGAGAAAAAGGGATATAAACCTAGCGAAGTGCTATTCATTGGAAATAGTATGAATGATGAATGGGTTTATAGGTCAGGTGCTAGGACCTTATGTGTTAATCCAGATGACACTAAAAGTGAAAACTCAACTATTTGGAACCAAGTAATACATACCGATAATTTAATGGATTTAGAAAGAGAAATTTAATGAGTAAATTTAGCATTGAAACCCGAGTAAATGACACTCTTATAAAAGAGATGATAGAACTTGATAAATTAGTCTTTAAAGGCGATGATATAGGTGCATTTGATAAGTGTAAAGAATGGGTTGGAATCAATCCAGATATTTATACTGTGCTAATGGCTGATAATAAAGTAATAGGATATATCAACTTTATTCCGATTACTGATACAGCATATAATAAGGTAAAACAAGGGGAACTTAAAGATTATGAACTTAGCATTGATGACATAGTAGCATATTCAAGCCACAGGCCTTTGAAATGCCTACTTACATCAATTGTAATCCACCCAGACTACCAAACAGGACTAGCTCTCACAAGACTATGGAAAGGCTTTATAAACAAGCTAAAATCGTTAAATTTGACCATTGTCAGCGTTATTATGGATTGCGTAACAGAAATGGGCGAGAAGTGTGCAAAAAACTATTTAGGAGCGAGGTTTATCACGAATTCAAATAATGGTAAAATCTATGAAGGGAATATAAAGGAGTTGCTATGAATATTCAAATGGCAGGAATTAGAAATGTTAAAGACGCGTTAATGTGCGTTGATTGTGGTGTTAACATAATTGGTCTTTTGGTTGGTCAAGCTCATACTAGCGATGATTTTATCACAAAAGAACTTGCAAGAGAAATAAAACTTGCTCTACCAAAAGATGTTAAAACAACACTAATAACACATCTCGAAGATGATAAAAAGATTATTGAAATTGCAAAATTCATTGATGTTGATTATATACAATTACATTCTTATATCACAGAAGATAAGGTTGCAAATATAAGAAAACAACTACCAAATAAAAAACTGTTAAGACTTATTCATATTGGAAGTGAAGGCGATATTTTAAATGATATAAGCAATATGAAGTATGTAGATTTTTACTTTACTGACAGTATAAACACAAAAACTAATCAATTCGGTGGAACAGGTCTTAAACACAATATAGACACAGATAGAGATTTGGTTAAAAAACTTGATAAACCGGTGTTTATAGCGGGTGGACTTAATCCAGATAATGTGGCAGCCGCAATTAAGCATTGTAATCCTTATGGAGTTGACGTTAATAGCGGTTGTAGGGCTATTGACGGAAGTAGAGACAGAGAAAAAGTCTTAGCATTTGTAAGAAATGCTAGTGAGGTAAACTAATGTATATCTTATCACAAATTTTAGTTGTGTTATCTGACCTAGCATGTATAGTGTCAATGATGAAGAAGAAAAAGAAGAAATGTTTACTCTTGGTCTTTTGCACGATATTGGTTATGAGTTTGGGGATAGTGAGGAACACCATATTGTAGGATTTCAAATCCTAGAAAAACAAAATTATATGTATTCAAAAGAAGTTTTATATCATGGGAAGCCAGATTGTGAATATAAATCAACAGCATTAGATTTATTAAATTTTGCCGATATGCATATTGACAAAAAGGGAAATTATATATCCTTTGAAAAGAGATTAGAGGATATTAAATCACGTAGAGGTGAACATTCAATGGCATATATAAATTCTAAAAAAGTTATTGATGAACTCATAAATAAAAGATTTTTAATGTAAAAACGGGGTTAAACTCGTTTTTTTATATTTGTATATACATTTTTGGAAAAAGTATGTTATAATAAAAACATAAGGAGCTAGATTATGGAATTTATCAAAAGAGACGAACTAAATAGCCTAATAAAGTTTGAAGATGTATTTAGAAAAACAAAAAGGGCATACCAATTGTTCTCACAAGGAAAAACAATAACACCACCATTTACAGTATTTACAATCCCAGAAAGTAAGGGTAGTGTTCACTTTAAATGTGGTTATGTTCCGGGTGAACAATATTTTGCTATGAAGTATAGTGGCGCTTTCTATGGTAATGAACAACTTGGAATCTCTAACTTTTTAGGTCTATTTACAGTATTTAATGCTAAAACTGGTGAAGTAGAAGCAATCATTGATGATAAAGGCCATTTAACTGATTATAGAACAGGCGTTGCAGGTGCAATTGCAACATCAACACTTGCTAACCCTGATAGCAAAACAGTTGCAATGATAGGAACAGGTGTTCAAGCAAGAATGCAACTATTTTCACTTTTACAAGTAATGCCAAATATCCAAACTTTACAAGTATGGGGCAGATCTGAAAGTGGAATGGCTAAATATATTGAAGAAGTTAAGTCTCAATATCCAAACCTAAATGTAGTTGCTTGTGAAAATGCACAAGAAGCAGTATCTAACGCTGATATAATCTACACAGTAACATATAGTGAAAAACCTATAATCCAAGCTGAATGGATTAAAAAAGGTGCTCATATAACAGCAGTTGGCGCTTGTGAGCCAAGTATGCAAGAGTTAGACCCTAAAATACTTGCTATGGCAGACATTGTTTGCACAGATAGTAAAGACGCTTGTGCTAAGAATGGTGAATTACATCACGCACTTGATATGGGATATGTAGATGAAGATAGTGTGTTTGAACTAGGTGAAGCTATAACATCTAAAATTAAAAGAGAGCCAAAAGACATAACAGTTTGTGATTTGGTGGGAATTGGTTTTCAAGACGCGGTTATTGCAAGTTGTGTAATGAGTGAATTTGATAGACAAAGAAAACACGAAGATACACATGAGATAAAGTAAGGAGTATTTATGATAAAGGTTTACACAAAGGAACAAGCTGAATTATTGTCTAAACATTTAGGTTTCCCAACTCTATTAAGATTTGAGAGTTTTTTGGCTGGGGATTATGGTTTAACAAATGACAGAGTGGACGGACTTGAAAATAATGCAGAAATATTTGAAGCAGAAAAATCATTTTTCGATATTAAAATTGGTGAACTTAAAAATGAAGTTACGTATAATGGCTCTGCACCAACAGAGGAACAAATCTTAAAAGTGAGTTCAATGGTAAAACAATTAAATGTTGATTACTTGTTGGAAAAATATCAAGGAAAAATTGATAGAGAAATTGCTGAGAACATAGTATTATATGGCTATACTCATGGAAATTGTAACTCATTAGCATATACATTATCATCTTTGTTTGAAGGAAGTAAATTAGTAACAGTTAAGGGCGGTAATTATGGTCATCAAGTTGTTGAATACAATGGAAAGGTTTATGATATAAATGGCTGTTCAACAATTGAAGAAATGAAAGAATATGTTGCAAGTGAAGGTAATGTTTCAGCAGAAAGTTGCACAATTGAAAGTTCTCTACCTATGCCAACTAAGCACAGATTATTAGATTTTGCTATAACAAAGTATATAGGCGAAGATTTAAAAAGACGTTCTGAGAAAAAGAAAGAAACTGGCACAAAATTGCATTTAGGTCAAAGAGTAGAAAAAAGTGAAGATAATCAATACGGTTGGGAAGATAAAATTGAAGCAGATAAAATTGATGGAACAAAACCAATTGTAATTTGTTTGCCCGGAAGTGCAACAATTACTGCCGGACTTTCTAATGGAATGTGTAAAAGTATAGAGGGTATGTTAGGAATTTCAGGCTTTGCACCAGAAGATAAACCTTGTCAAATATATGGTGTTTACTATGATAGGTCTTTTGGCTCAGGAGCAAAAGAAAGAATTTATTTTGATAGCAAGGCAAAAGGAGACCAACCAGATTTGTCAACAATGCCACAAAGAACTATTGAAAATATACAGGCCATAGAAAAGTTTGCCCAAGAATTAGTTGAAGGTGTATTTAAGCCATTAGTACAAGATGAAAATGGACAATTATATAAGCCAATGGATATTGCTCGTGGATTTAGAAATGTCCATTTTGTATCGTTCTGTTTTGGCTCGGTTGTTCAATCAGCAATCAATCAAGAATTAAGACAATATTTACAAACAACAGGATTAGACCTAGAATCAATAGAAAAATTGGAAAGTCAAATTTGTGTATTACAAACAGCACCTATCGCTAGCGAAACAAATACAAATCAATCAACAATCAACTTTGTATCTTTAAACGATGAAGAAACATATAAAAGACCAATACAAGCAAAAGCGATAGAGGAATGGTCATCACAAGAAAATCAAAATATTATTGGTGGTGTTGTTAGAAGTCCAAATAACAATCCAACAGTATACGTTACACAGTTTACATCAGTTGCGGATGAAGAACATTTTGGCGATTTTTATTTGCATTTCTTTGATAAATGGCTACAAGGTTCAATTGATGAGCCAAGTTATGAAGAAAAAGTTGGTGGAACTTTGCCACTTTGCACATCTGTTTGTTTAAGACGAGCCATGCAAAATGCAGTTAGTAACGCAGGTGCCAGCAAATATGTTCCTTTAAGGGCAGATGATGTTGTGAAACCTTGTGGGAAGTATATGGATTGGGCAAATTACAATCCACAAGATATACCACAAACATTGCTTGATATTTATAATAAGCATGTTAATTATGCAACCACAAACTTAATCGAAACTTTGGAAAAATAAGGAATAATTATTTTTGTTTAATTAAACAAAAAGGCCTACCAATTTTGGTAGGTTTTTTGTCTCAGAAAACCCCCAGATAGTCTGGGGGTTCGGTTTAGGTTTACCGTTGCACAGAAAAACTCCTTGTGTTAAAATTCATTAGTCTGCCCAGACGCCAAATTTTAACACAAGGAGTAAGTCAATATGAATGACACAAATAGTTTAGCGCACACCACGTGGAATTGCAAGTTCCATGTGGTTTTTGCACCAAAGTATAGAAGAAAAATAATTTTTGGTAAATATAAAAGAGAAATAGGGGCAATTCTACGTGAGTTGTGTGAATGGAAAAATATAAATATTGTAGAGGCAGAAATGTGCTCAGACCATGTACATATGCTTTTAGAAATCCCACCAAAATACAGCGTAAGCAGTATTATGGGATTTCTAAAAGGAAAAAGTAGTCTGTTAATATATGAAAAGTTTGCAAATATGAAATTTAAATATAGGAACCGAGAATTCTGGTGTAGAGGTTACTATGTAGATACAGTAGGAAAGAATGCTGAAAGATAAAAGAGTATATAGCGAACCAACTGAAAGAAGATGAGATGAATGAACAGATAAGCATAACGGAATATATAGACCCATTTAAAAAATAGAGGTAAGCGTCGCAAGTGGCAGACAAAGGGTAAGCGATTTCGCTATACTAGTAAAGGAGGGCTATGCCCGCATATGAAAAACCACCAGCTAAGCTGATGGATATTTATTGCTTTAATGCCATTGACATCAAAGTTGACATCAATAGGCTTGATTTTATGTGATTTTAGATGATTTTAAGCGAGTTTTTAATTTACTTTGAAAATTTGCTTTGAAAAAGTATTTATAGTATGTTGTTTTATTTCTAATAATAAAAAATTAAAGTAAATTATATTTGCTTGAAATGCTAAAAAACTTGACTTCAATTCGGTAGTCGGACATCAAAAAAACCCCTTATAAATAAAGGGTTTAAACAATAGAGCTGGTGAACGGTTATCATCCGTCTACCTCCACCTTACCAAGAACGAGCTCTAAAAGCCGAGTGTGTGAGCCCTATGTCTTAAAATCATATATAAATAAATGGATTTTGAGAGATATAAAAATATTTGGTGTCTTTTACCTTTTCATTTTGACAGCAATTGACAGCAAATGTAGTATTTTTGAGTAATTTGAGTGGTTTAAAACTGCCTAAAGCTATCTAAATTTTACAATTACAATACAGGTGTAATATTGATATTTTAACAAAATTATGTTATCATGTAAAAGAGGTATTTTTATGATTATTTTAAATATAGATAAGTTGAGTAAAAGTTTCGGTTATGGACAACTTTTTGAAGATGTCTCTTTTTCGTTGAATGAAGGAGAATCAATTTCAATAGTTGGTCCTAATGGTTGCGGCAAATCAACATTGTTGAAAATGATAGCTGGATTAGAAAAAGTAGATACTGGTAACGTTAATATAAAAAAAGGTGCAAAAGTTGCGTATCTTGACCAAACTGGTTCCAGTATAAAAGATGAACGTACTGTTTATGAAATTTTATTAGATGTTTTTCAAGAATTAAATGAGATGAATGATAGACTGTCGTATTATCAAGAGAAACTTAGTGAGAATTTACCTGAAGCTGAGTACAATATTATTATGAATAAATATTGTGATTTGATGGAAAAATTTTCTATGATGGGTGGATATGATATTGATGTCAACATAAACACTGTTATTGAGGGTTTAAAAATTGATAAAAATATTTTATATCAGTCATATAATTGTCTAAGTGGTGGAGAAAAAACGCTAGTTCAACTTGCAAAAGCCTTACTTATAAAACCAGACCTATTCTTGCTAGATGAACCAACGAACCATTTAGACATAGATCGTATTGAATGGTTGGAGAATTATATAAAATCTTTTAAAGGAGCAACAGTTATTGTTTCTCACGATAGATACTTTTTAGACAGAATGTCAAATAAAATTTTGGCCCTTGATTTTGGGAAGGCTAAAGTTTATTCTACAAATTATACAGGTTATTTACAAGAAAGACAAAGAGATTATGAGAAGCAATTGGCAACTTACAATGACCAACAGTTAGCAATGAAAAGGCTAGAAGAGCAAATTAAATATTTCGCACAAATGGGTATGGCAAAAAACAGTTCAACAATGTGCGATAGAGCTCACACATTGCAAACTCAACTTGAAAGAATGAGAAAAGCTGCTGTTGAAAAACCTAAAGAACATAAAAAAATCAATGTTGGTTTTGATGAAGAGAGGAAAACAAGCAAACGTATTATTGAAACAAGAAATTTAAGTGTAGAAATGCCAGATGGAAGAAGAATCCTTGATAATGTTGACTTGCAAATATCTTCAGGTGAAAGGGTTGCCCTTATCGGAGCAAACGGGAGTGGGAAGTCGACATTTGTCAAAACAATTATGGATACGCAAGAATTGCCTGTAGATGGAGAAGTTTTTGTAGGACCAAGCGTTAAAATTGGATATTTGCCACAAATAATAGAGTTTGAAAATGGCGATATGCAATTACTAGATTATTTTAAAGGTGAAGTTGGAATTCCAGAGCAAAAAGCACGTCAAATTTTGGCGGCATTTCAATTCTATAAGGAAGATGTTAATAAAAGGATAAAAAACTTATCGGGCGGAGAAAAAATTCGTGTAAAGTTAGCTGAACTTTTGCAAAAGAGGATTAATACATTAATTTTTGATGAGCCTACAAACCATATAGATATCCCAACAAAAGAAGTGTTGGAAGATGCAATTGAAGATTTTGACGGAACTTTTATTTTTGTGAGTCATGATAGGTATTTTATTAATAAATTTGCTGATAAAACAATAGAATTCAAAGATGGAAATACCACAACCTATTTGGGTGGATATGATTATTACAAAGAACAAAAAGAAAAAAGAAATACAAATTCTAGCAACGCTTCAAAAAAAAGATAAAAGAAAAAATAATTATTCTCCGCATGAGGATGAGTTCGTTTTATAATCCACAAAAGATATCATAAAGTTTATCGCCTTAATGATATCTTTTTTAAGCACCACTGATAACTTACTTAATTTTACAATTTGAGCGTTTTTTTGTCAAAACCCCAACACTTTATAAAACTTTATGTTATAATAAACACATATAAAGGAGTTTTGTTTATGAAGATACAAGGAACACCTGAAGAAATGGAACAAGCGAAAAATTGGTGGGCAGACCAAAAAAAGAGAAGTGACGAAGAATATAAAGAAGCGAAAAAGAAAGACCCTAATGCTAAAAAAGACACTTCCCTTGTTAGCCCTGAAAACAAAGAAAGAACAAATCGAGATGTTCGGCTGAACTTACTACACCATCATCTTTTGTGTTTGCTAATGATGATGGCAGTTATAGGACATATTCAGGCACTAGAAAGATATTTGATAGATTTAAGAAAAGAAATGGTTTAAACAAGTTCAATATTCATTTTCACGGATTAAGACATACATTTTCTAATATGCTTTTTAAAATGAATGAGAACCCAAAGGTTATTCAACAACTATTGGGACATAGAGATGTGAAAACCACAATCACTGTCTACAACTCAGTTAATAGCGAATATGTAAGAGAAGCGACCGATAGATTAAACACGAAAATCCAAGAAAAGCAAAAAAACAAGTCGAAGAATTTTCAAGAGATGAAATGACTGATGAAGAAATAGAACTGAGAATTTGTGAACTTGAAAGACTACAAGAGCAAAAGAAAAGGAAGAAAGAAAAAGATTTTGAAATGTAAATAAATGGCAGTAAATGTTGAATTTGATGAAAATCGTATGATATAATTCAAGTAAAAGGTTGAAGAAACGTAATGTTCTTCAACCTTTTGCATTCTAAAAGGAGGTATGATATAATAAATGGAGAAAGGTCCTAGTACTTATGCTGAATACTGGACAAGTGAATATGCTGAAGTAAATCATTTTTATGCTCACGGATACGATATGGGATATACATATATAACAGATTATTCACAAGCGGCTATAAATTTTGCAAACTCAGAAGATGAAGGAAATATCTCATTTACTGCTGAAAATGGTTCAACTTATAAGTATAATGAAGACACAAATGAGCTTTTGATAGTATCAAAAGATGGCAAGATAGTTACTTACTTTGAACCAGATAGAGGTATTGAGTATTTCTATGAACAATTTGACAAATATGGAGATTATTGGAATTAAAGGAGAAATTATGAAAGACGATAAAATTATTAAAAGGATTAATATTGAAGCACATCCCCACAAGTGCAAAATATGTGGCTTGGGTAACATTGAAGGTGAATATTCTATATGTATGTTTTGTGGTTGGGAAGATGATGATATTCAAAACGAACAGCCAGATTATATGGGCGGTGCAAATCATATGAGTTTTAACCAATATAAGAAATTTTGGGAAGAAAATAAAGAAGAAATTATGAATGCGGACAATACCTGCTTTAAAGCGATTGATTTGGCAAGAAAATATTATGAAAAAAATTATAAAAATCTTAAGTTGAATTAATTTAACCTATGATTTTTTTTTGTAAGGAGTTTTTATGAAAGAAAGATATGAAGTTGATAACAATTTAACACAAGAAAAAACTGAATATGAAAAAGATAAGTTAATGAAAAAACTTAAACTAGTTAGAAATGAATTTAAAACAGTTGGTAAATATGGAATGCCATTAATTAAAAAGCAAGAAATAGAATTAGATAAAATTGATTTATGGAATTACACAAAGACAAAATTAAACGATGTAGATAATAAAGATAAAACGATTCACTTTTTTACTTATGATTGGTTATTTGAAAATGTTTATGAAAAACCAGAACTAGCAATGGAAAAATTGAAACAATATTATGCAGTGTTATCTCCAGAATTTAGTTTATACTGGGATATGCCAAAGGCACTCCAAATTTTTAGTACATTTAAAAATAGATGGAGTGGTGCGTTTTTTCAAAAGCATGGAATGAAAGTGATACCGACAGTATGCTGTGCTGGCAATGATAGTTATGATTTTTGTTTTGATGGTATAGAACAGGGTTCTGTAGTTGCAGTATCAACTTATTGTAGAGAAGAATATAAACATGAATTTATGAAGAGTTATAATAAAATGATGGAAGTAATTAAACCTACTGGAATTATTTGTTATGGAACACCATTTGATGAAATGACGGGAAACATTAGGTCTATTAGTCCGTTCGACCAAGAAGAATTAATTGCAAATATGGGCTTTGAAAACTATATGAAAAAATATATGTCGGGCGAGTTATATCCAACAAGGTAGGCATGGTATGAAAGATTTAAAGTTAAATATTGAATTATTGCCTAAGGGTGCTTGGAATAATGACTTTAGTAAAACATTGCCTAAAAAAGAGTGGGATATTGTCAGAAATTTTTGTTACAAAAGAGCAAATCATAGATGTCAAATTTGTGGATTTGTAACAGATGATTTAGATGCTCACGAAGTTTGGGATTTTGATATAAAAACAAAAACTCAAACACTTAAAGACATAATTGCTATTTGTAGTAAATGTCATGGAGTTAAACATATTAGAAATTCGCAAAGGCTGGGCTTTGGAGAAAATGCAAAAAGACATTTTATGGAAGTTAATAACTGTAATGAATTGGAATTTGCGAAGCATTTAGCCAAAGCTCAAATGGATTTCGAAGAAAGAAATAAAATTTATAGATGGAAGATGATTGCCGATTTAGAAAAATTTGGTGGAAGAAATATTGAAATTAAAGAAATCTATATACCATTAATTAAATCAGAATATAAACAAGATGAATTAAACTTACTCAAAAATGAATGTAATTTTACACCTAGAATTTTAGATATCAATATAAATAATTACCAAGGAACTATATCTGTAACTTGTGACAAAACTAATAAAATTGAGTGGTTTGATGACAAATTGAATTTGTTAGATACAAAATATAATTTTGGCAAAAAATTTTATACAAGTATTTCTGTTAAAGATTCAAGATGTTCATATTTAAAATTCAAGTTAACAGGAGAGTATGGGGAAAAAGTTACAAAAAAATTTTATTTAATTGAATGTAAATAATTTGACAGCAATTGACAGCAAATATGTCAGTATTAGGTAGTTTATAAAAGATTTAGACCGATAGTCAACAACCTGACTTTCGGTCTATTTTTTTGTCCCTATTTTGACAGCAATTAGTCCTAAAATTGACAGCAAATGTTTTTTCGCTTTAAAAATTTCGTTAAAAAATGAGAATAAAAAATCGCCAAAACCCTAGGAAAATAAAGGCTTTTAGCGATTTTTATTTTTGGAGCTAATGACGGGACTTGAACCCGTGACCTCCGCCTTACCAAAACTCTGTTCTGAAATTCAAGAGTTTCGCTCTATCTTCTAAATCGCCAACAAAATAAGCAAGTTTGAGATATAAAAAATCAATTAGTGTAGTAAGATTTTAGTTTACTACACTTTTTTACACCTAAATGTACAAATTTGGTTAAATTAAGTGTTCTAAAACTATATAAAACTGCCTAAAACTTTTGTGAACTTTATAGAAAATGTTTATATATTTGTTGACTTTTTTTCTATAAACACTTATAATTTTAGAAAAAAAGTGCATAAGGATTATGAAATGAGAGATTATAGTAAACTATTAAAACTTGCAAAAGACAATAATGGAATTATTCAAACAAAGATGGCAGTGGAAAATAATATTTCAAAACACTATCTTCGTTTTGCTGTGCAAGACAATGTTTTAGAAAAAGTTAGAAATGGAATTTATATCACTCCAGAAACAATGGAAGATGAATTATATTTTCTTCAATTGAAATCAAAGAATTTAATTTATTCTTATGAAACATCTGCTTATTACAATGGACTAACAACAAGAAATCCCTTAACTCTTTCCATTACAACAATTCAAGGGAATAATACTTATCAATTAAAATCTCAATACAAATTGGAATTTCATTTTGTCCCTAAATGCAAATTTAATTTAGGTTTAACCACAGTAAAAACGATGTATGGAAATAATATCCAAATTTATGACAAAGAAAGAACAATTTGTGATTTGTTTTCCAAAAATTATGTTGGAGATAGATATGTTGTAAATGAAAGTCTAAAAACATATTTAAAGATGGAAGATAAAAATTTAACAAAATTGTTGAAATATGCAAAAGAACTAGGTGTTGAAAAAGAATTAAAGGATAAATTGGAGATTTTGTTATGAATACATCAAGACAATTAACGGATTTGATTAAGAATAAAGCAAGAAGTTTAGGGATAGATGCACAATTGCTTTTGAAAAGATATTTTATGGAGCAAATGCTGGCAAGAATTGCCGTTTCAAAATATAAAACCAATTTTATTTTAAAAGGTGGAATTTTGATTTCTTCAATGGTTGGTTTATCTTCAAGAGCAACTCAAGATATTGATGTGTCTATTATCAATAAACCTTTAACCAAAGATGAAATTGAAAAAATGATTACGGAAATCTGCAATATCGACATTGGAGATAATATTCGTTTTGAACTTACATCAATTCAAGATATTAGAGAAGAATTTGAATATCCCGGAATTAGATTATCGTTTAAGGTCTATATGGATAAAATTGTGGATTCTTTTAAAATGGATATAACAACTGGGGATACAATAACTCCAAAAGAAATTGTTTACGGATACAAACTTTTGTTAGAAGATAAAACAATAAAATTGTGCTCTTATTCAATAGAAACTATTATTGCAGAAAAAATAGAAAGTATTTTATCTAAAAATATTTTAGGAACTAGAATGAGAGATTATTATGATTTGTATTTACTTGAAAAATTGTTCAAAGATAGAATTGATAAAAATCTTCAAAAGCAAGCACTTGAAAATACTTGTGCAAAAAGAAAAACGACTGATATTTTAACAAATGCAAAAGAGATAATTGCAGATATTGAAAATGATTGGGGTCAACAAAACCTATGGAAAAATTATTCAAATAAAAATACTTATGTAGAGAATGTTAGTTTTGAAGATACAATAAAAAGCATTAAATCTATTTTACATTTTATTGAAATTATTTAAGGAGAAAGAATGAAATATTTTGTTTCAAGCGATATACACGGATTTTTTAATGAATGGCAAAATGCTTTGACAGATAAAGGCTTTGACTTGAATAACCCTGAACACAAAATAATCCTTTGTGGAGATTTGTTCGATAGAGGAAATCAGCCAAAAGAAATTATAGATTTTGTTTTAAAACACAAAGATAAAGTAATTCTTATTCGTGGCAATCACGAAGACTTGATGGAACAAATGATTGAAAGAGATTTTAGTGATTATGGTGACCTTTGTAATGGCGCTGCACAAACAATTGTTGACTTATATCCGGAATGGCAAATAAGTGAATTTGACCTTAAAAAGATTGCAAAAGCAACTAGACTCCAAGAAGTTCTAGATATGTGTATTGATTACTATGAAACAAAGAATTACATATTCGTTCACGGCTGGATACCAATCATTGAAAATTGCTATTTGTATGATAGTAATTGGCGAACAGCAAGAAAAGAACGTTGGGAAAAGGCTCGTTGGACAAACCCAGTAGAAATGTTTAGATATGAAATCTACGAACCAAACAAAACAATAATTTGTGGGCATTGGCATTGTTCTGCATTATGGCACGAACAAAATCCAGACAAATACGAAGAATTTGGAGATAAAACCAATTTTGAACCTTTCATAACAAAAAATATGATAGTCATAGATGCTTGCACTGCTTATTCACATAAAGTGAATGTGATTGTTTTGGAAGATTGAAATTTTCTAAGGAAAAAATAAGGAGATAATATTATGCCTAAGAAAAATAATAGAGACAATTTCTCGCCAGAAACAATTAGAAAAGCCGCTCAAAGGGTTTGTTATCAATGTTCTATTTGTTCATGCTTGACATCAGCAGCTTCACAAGAAAGTAGTGATGACGTGTTAAGTATTGGTGTCGCTTCGCATATTTGTGCAGCTTCTCCTAATGGTCCAAGATATAATCCTTCCCAAACTGCTGAAGAAAGAACAAGTATTAATAATTGTATTTGGTTATGTCAAACGCACTCAAAAATGATTGATGAAGATGTAGAAACTTATTCTGTTGAAAGTTTAAAAGCTATTAAAGAAGCTGCTGAAAAAAGAGTTAATGAAGCACTAACCAAAGGTTTAACTTTTTCAAAAGGTGTACAAAGTGGAGGGTTTACGCCTGAAAAAACCTTTGAAATTTTAAATTCTCTAATAATAGATGGGGATTTTTTAAATTTAAAACTTTATTTAGAATCAATGAAAGATGTTACAATGAGTTTAGAATTGTTGGATATTTATAATTTCTTTCATATTATTTATCAATTTTATTGTAATCGTACAAATATTAATAGTTCAATAGAAAATTACTTAGCAAATAATGTAAAAAACTATGTGAATTATTTAGTTGAATTATTTGCTCAGTTTTCTGAAAAACAATTACTTCTATTTGTTGTAGATTATTGTACAGATGCAAAGTTAAAGAAAATTTGCAAATTTATTTTAGATGACCAATTAGATAACAATGTTTTTATAAAAGAGAAAAATAATGAAGAAAAACAGCTTGAAATAGAGAAAATAGAAAAAGGCTCTTTTATTCACAAATTAAGCACCAATTATGCAATTGAAAACAGAATGCAAATTAGGGATAAAGATGGGCTAGTGGAATTCTTTGCGGATGAATATTATTACAAACAAAAAAGTAAAATTAATGAAATCTATAATAAGGGTATAGAATTTGTATATGTAAAAGAGCAAAAACTAGAAGACATTGAAGGATATAAAGAATTTGAACTAGAAATACCTAAAATTAAACAATTTGTACCAGAATTACAGATTTATTTTTGGAAGAAAATATTATTACTTGCTAATCATATTAATTCATTAAAAGAATTTAATAGTTTATATGCAGAATGTTGTGAAAATATTAGAGAAAATAATGAAATAAAATCAATATATTTGGTACACCAAATTGAAGAGGATATTAACAATGTTAATTTTGATGATGTAAGAAAAATGTGTGAGCAAACAGACAATTATAAATTGGCATTGGCATATTTAAATGAATTAATTAATAATGACTTAGTGAAAGCGGAAAAGATTATGAATGATAATCAATATCTATTTAAAAAAGATGTTGGTTTTTTAGATGTTTTTTTAAGAATGAGAAGTAAAAAACAAACCAAAAATTTCTCATTTGTAACTTATTTGTTAAAATATCAAGAAGATTATAAAGATAAATATGAATATAATATTTTAGTTGCATTTTATTCTTCAAAAAACAAAAAATATAAAAGTCAATTTAATAAAGCAGTTAGGACTTTAAAAAGTCAAGAAATGCCGTCAACATTAGATTGTGTCTATTTTAGCTATTTAATAAAAATATATAGTGAAAGCGAAGATTATTTAAAATTAAAAGAAATAATTGGCTTAAATCCACTGACGGGATTTAAAATAGAAATAGCAAATTGTTTTCAAAATTCAAAAAATAGAGATGATTTGTTATATGCGAAAGAAATATATAAAGACATATTAAATTCAAACCCTAACTTGTTAAAAGTAAATAGCTATTTATGTTCGCTTAATCGTAAACTAAAGTGTTTTAATGAAGCTAAATCTGCAATAATGAAAGAATTAGAAATAAATTTCAATCTAACTGATTTAAAAATTTTGCTTGATTTAAAAATAGAAATAAAAGATTTTGCTATTGATAGTTATGTTTTACAGGCAAAGGATTCAATAGATTCTGATTTATTAATGCTTGCTGGACAAATTTATTCTAACAATGTTGATACCAAAGATATTGCCTTTAACTGCTATTTAAAATCTCTATTGATTAATGACAAAAATATAAATTCACTTAAAGGTATGTTATCGTTAGTCAATATGGAAGAACAGCAAAAATGTCCTGATAAAGCTCAACAAGGTGTTGTAGCAAGATTGGAAAATGATGATAGAAAAGTAACTGTTGCAATTCACAAAGAAGATTTAATACAAGGTTACACTCCATCAAAGTTAGCTGGAATTTTACATTATAAAGAAACAGATAAAGCTGTTGAAGAATTGTTATATTCTTCAACAGGTGACGAAATATATTTTAAAAATGAGAAGTTTAAAATCGTCTCGCTTTCATATATTGAATCAGAGTTGTTTGCTTATGCAATGTCTCAAATGTTAAATTCAAATTATGCAAAAACATTTAGTGGACCACTTGATGAAAGCAAAAAACAAATTATAGAATATTTAGAAAAAATAAAAAAACATTCAGATGAAATTGTTAAGATATATAACGAATCAGCATGCAAATTACCTATATCAATACTTGCATCTAGATTAGGAAAGAAAATTATAGATTGTTATGGCTTTTTATTTTTTGAAAATACAAGTAAAATAAAAAATATAAATAATATTTCAATAGATTATTCGAAAACAAATGGTTTTATTCTTTCGTTTGATATTATTTATGCTTTGGCTATTCTAGATATAGATATTGATAAAATAAAAGGATTAAACTGTTACTGCTCAATCGAAACCAAGAGAATATTTAATAGTGAATTGGAAGAACTTATTGCTTCTGCGAAATCAGATAGCTATGTTGGCAGTATTTGTGTTAGAGATGGTAATCTTTACAGAACAGAGGCAGACGAAAAAACAAAAAAAGGGTTATTAAAGTTCTGTAATAGAGTTAAACGAATTTTGGATGCGTTAAATACTCCGGACAAGGAGTTTTCATATCATGGACAAAAAGAAATTGAAAACATTTTTTATGAATTTAACCTTTTGTTAGAAAATGATACTTTGGGATTTGTTCAAAATGAAACTGATAAAATCTTTGTTAATGATGACCAATTTTTAACTTCAATTGTTTTATTAGAGAAAAATAATAACACAATTGGTTTAAATTCATTTTTGATAAAATTAGACTTAGGGTTTGAAAAATATCTAGAATGTTTAAAAAAACTTTCTACTATGAATTACGGAAATTATCTAACACAAGATGTGTATTGTTATTTAAAATCGTTAGTATTAAATGCAGATGAAAGTAGTAAGGACGCTTATTTAAAAGAATTGTATGATTTCTTCATATTACAGCACTTACAGGAAAATAGCGATGATTGGAAACATGGGAATTTCATAATTAGACTCTTAATAAGAGAAAATAATTTGCCATCTTTTAGTCAAGATTTGGTAGATAGAATTATTGTAAAAGCAAGCATACATAACTTTTCTAAAGAATTTCCCCAAGAGTATATTTCTATAGTTGACAATGTTAAGAAAAATTTTAGAGCAAGAATTATTGAAAAAGATAATAAAATGTATTTAGATACATACTTAGAAAATGGAACAAAGGAAGACTAATTTTAGTCTTCTTTTTATATGTAAATTATTGCTTTGTTTTGTTTTTGAGCATATTTTAGAGTGCGATAGGCTCCACTTTTGTAGGTTTCTTCTATGTGGCAAACTAGAATGTCGCAGTGGTCTATTATCCATTCGTTTCTTTTTGTGATTTTTTGTTTGTAATGTAATTCTTCTATCTCAGGAAGTATTGAGCCATCATAGCACGATGGCAAATCATATTTTTCTTTGTCGTGATGATAATATGTTAAAATACGAATTAGTTTGATGTGTGGATATTTATGCTTTAATTGTAAGACTGCGTGTGCACATTTCTCATCAAAAGCACCATAGTGTCCGTCATAAAATATGGCGTATCCTTTATTTATTAAATCTTCTAGAATTTCGGGCAATCTATTTTCTACGCCAATACAATGCCACTCGTATCTATGACCAGCAAAAGCCACAACTTTATCATCTTTAAATTTGTTCAAAGTTTACTCCTTTTAAGTAAAAAAGAGCAAATAATTGATGGCTAAATTTCAAACATTACTAAACATCAATTCTAACGATAGGTGTAATCAAAAAATAAAGTTAGCCAAATAAAAAATCGCAAATTTATAGTAAAATGACTAAAAATTTGCGAAAATATCATAAAAATTTAATAGAAAGCAGTAAAAAAGACCATCTATCGTTAGAATAGGTGGTCTTTAAAAAATAAAAATTATTTGAAGACTTCACCCAAAATTTTCCAATCATCTGAATGTATGTCTTCATTGTAATTATCCATACAAATACAGAGTTCTTCGGATTGTTTGTCAAATCTAACAAATCCACCTTTTAGATTGTATTTGCTTAAATATCTTTTTAGTTCTGTAAATTTCTTTGGTGAGAAAATATCAATATCTTCACTAGCACCAGTTTTGTCAAATCCGCCTTTGGTTTCAATAATCCAAGTTTCGCCATTTAAAGAAACTACATAGTCAGGATAAAAAAGTTTTTGTCTGTTTGAGTTATCAACATAAACAACAGATAAATATTCGTCGCCTTTATCGCCATTCTTGTAGAACCAATCTACAGCAGAACAATTCTCGCAAAACTTTTCAAATTTTCTTTCAGATGAAGAACGAGGTTCGGCCGAAAGTAAATAACCATTGTAAACATTCTTAATACTTTCAGTTTGAACTTTGCTTGAAATATCATAAGTAAACATTGTTGAAAGAGGAAGTTTAAATTCTTTTTTAGACACTCTTTGAATATCAAGCGAAAGTTGGGATAACACAACAGCCATTGCTTCACGAACTACATGTCTTAATAAATCTAAATTGTTAATTACGAAAGCATAAAGTTGTCTAGTTGTAAGAGATAACAATTTATCATGGTATTCAAATTTTTCAGCAAATAACTTTCCTAAAATTGTATTTATATAAGAATATTCTAAACCAATTTCAAGTCCAATTCTACCAACTCTATTATGATATTCTCTACCATGAATGTGTGTGTTGATAGGTTCGCTAACACTGATATCGTTAAGATTATCTGTTTCAGTAAGTTCATTAAGTGTTGATACATTTCCCGAAAGTGTTGTTCTTATAATATTATCAGAAAATATAAAACCTTTTGCTTCTAATCTTGTTTTATTTTCAGATTTATTGTTTGTTAAACCATATTCTTGTTTCAAATATAAAACAATTGAACATAGAGCTTTTCTTGGGTCTCTCAAATCAGTTATCATGGTTCTTTGTTCTTTTGTAAGAGTAAAATTTTTGTGTTCATTTTTCAAAAATAATGTTTTGGCTTCCAATGCGTTTTTCCCTAAACTAGATTTCACTCCAGCAGTAAATTTGCTATCAAATGTATATAAATAACAACTGTCAAGCAAATCGCTATTGTAATGTTTTGCTTCTGGCATTCTTCTAATTCTTCCAATAGTTTGAATTTCAAAAGTTTCATCCATATTTTCTCGAAGTTTAACCAAAATACTTGCTCTAGGGCAATCCCAACCAGTTGCAACTGCTTGCTTGATAATTACAGCTATTTGTTCTGAATTGTTTTTTGATATATTTTCTAGATTTTCATGCCCACCAGATAACCATAATGCTAAAGAATTATTTTCATAAGTTATCCCTTTGCTTTCAAAAAACCTTTCAACGGTATCTAATAATAAATCGGAATTATTTGGAAGTTGAACAATTATTAATGGATTAACATCAATGTTCTTGCTCAAATAAGCACTATGTAAATCTTGTTGTTTTAAAATAGCTTTTTCTAACAAATAGTTTGTTTGATTGTCTGTTTCGACAGTTTGAGAGAAGTTTTCGTTAATAACCAAAAGTTTTTTAATTAATCCTTCTGCAATAACATCTTCTTCGCTTACTTCAATTAATTTTGCTTTTTTATCAGGTAAAGGAGTAGCAGAGCAACGAATAATTTTATCTGTTTTAAAGTATTGGACTATTTCATCTGCTTTACCTGTAAAGTTTTGGTGGCTTTCATCTATGATAATCTTAAACACTAAACCATCGTTAAATGCTTTTTCAATATATTCTAAAAAGTTTGTTCTCTCACTATCTTTAAGTGCGTTGTTGCCTTTCTTTGTTAACTTTTCCCAGTTAATAAAACAACTATCATTTTCTTCAAAACCACTTGTCATAACATCTGCAAGAAGTTTGGTTTGAGCGTTATGGATATATTTATCCATTTTTTCTTTGCTTTGTTCTTCCAAACTACCTTTACCCGGTGTTAACCAAACGAAAACAGTTTTAGCATGTCCTTTTATATACTCATCCATAAAGTGAGTAAGAATAATTGTTTTACCACTTCCAGTTGGGCTTTTTAAAATTATATCTCTTGTTTTTTCTTCCATACTTTCAAGAAGAAGTTTAATTGTTCTCAATTGAAAGTTTGCTAATTTGATATTCATCTTAACCCTCCAAATCTCTGTAATAGTAGTCAGGAATAATGTTGATTTTTATCTCATGTTTCTTAAATAGTTTTTCTTGTTCTTCAGTAGGTAAGACATTATGTCCTAAATAGATAGTTTTACATTCATCAGTAATGTTGTTTGTAAAATTGTCTAAATCTTCTTCAGTAAGAATTATTGCTAACTCTTTGTTTCCGTCAAAGTTAATTCCATTTTCAAGTTCTACAAGTTCCTTAATATGTTTTAAAAGTTCATCAGCATATTCGTAATAGAGTTTGTCAGAAATAGGGACAAAATCGACTTTCATGTATTTTTAACTTGCTTTGTGATTTTCTTTTTCGATAACTCTTTTTATCCTTTCATAAGTTACATCACGACAAATGTTATTTTCATTATTGGTGCAAAGTATAAATTTTCTATTTCCACCATCTTCGCTATTCAATTTCATTACAGCATGTCCTGTTGTTCCAGAACCTGCAAAGAAATCTAATACATTAATGTTTTTATCTTTAATTAGAGTTAACAAAAGTTTTAATAAGCCAATATTTTTTGGATTACTAAACAAGTCTTGATTGGTGTTGAACAGGGCTTTTAAATCCGTTTTTGCGGAGGTTGTTTTAACATCTATCTCAAAATCAATTGGAACATTATCTTTTATTGCTTTATACTTTTTATTAGTTACTAAGCTTTTCATTCTAATCATTGTGCTAAAATTTTTTTCATAAATTTTGTCATTCTTAAAATCTAGCGCATTATCATTAAATAATTCTTTCAATTTTGATATCGTATAAGTATTAAGTACAAATCCTTGATTATTGTAAGAACAATATCTTTTATAACCCAAATTTACAAGATTGTTATCTACATCATTCAAATTGTATTCTTTTTTTATTATCATATCATTTGTTGCTTTATTATAATAAACACTATAATGCTTATCACTATTCACATCTTCTACAATTTCATTAAATTCTTGTTCTCCAACAAGTATTCTTTTTCCGCTATTATGAACATAATTGCCATTCTCATCTTTTGACAAATCAGTAATATTTTTGGGAATATTTTCTTCAAAATAAGACTTAAGAGAATTTTTTGCATAAATAACACAATAATCATTTGAAACAGAAATAAAGTTTGAATTTTTCCTACCTTTAGGGTTGTTTTCAATTGATAATATTGAAATAAAATTATTATCGCCAAAAATTTCATCACATAAACATTTAAGATGAGACAATTCATTATCATCAATAGAAATAAAAATAAATCCAGTCTCTTTTAAAAGTTTTTTGGCTATTAAAATTCTTTTTGCCATAAAAGATAGCCATTTGCTATGTCTAAAATTGTCATTGACATCTATAAATTTATCATCATAAATAAAATCTTTTTTGCCGGTATTATAAGGTGGGTCTATATAGATAAAATCTATTGCCCCTTTATGTGTTTTTTCTAAAAGTTGCAATGATGCAAGGTTATCGCCTTCAATTAAGAAATTCATTTGTCCATCATTATCAATAAATAAATTCTTTTCTTCCGACAAAACAGGGGTGTTACTTTCTAATATTTCATCAATAGCTTCCTTGTGTTCTTCAAAAACAAGTCCATACTTTTTACCTTTAATATCTTTTTCAATATCTGCAATATATGAAAGCAATGTTGCTGTATTTTCATCTTGTGGACTTGATGCAATGAATTGTTTAATTTCTTTAATTTTGTTTACAAGAATATCCCTTTTTTCTTTTGAAATATTAGTGGTCATTTTTACTCCTAAATAGACCAACTATTTTTATGAGATGTGGTCTACATTTTTAAATTTACAATTCGATTATATCATAATATACTGAAAAATGTATCATATTTATTAAAATTTCTAATTTTAAAACATATAAAATTACCCAATAGTAGCAATTATCATAAAAGTAGGTGGTCTTTTTCTATGGTTATAAAAAATAATTTAAAGAAATTTTCGAAATATGAATTTACTCCCTTAATTTTTTAACTTTAGATGTCCTTATAAAGATAGAAGGGCAACCTTTACAAGTTAAAATAAATAAGGAGGAATTTTATATGAAACTTAAAGAATGGCTAAGTGTATGGCTAGAAAAATACACAAAA
>CASFPO010000009.1 GCA_949296805.1 uncultured Bacillota bacterium
AAAAAATATAAAAATAATGTTTTTTACACAAATTAAATAATTTTAAATTAATAAAAATAAAAAATGTTAAATAATAATAATAAAAAAATAAATAAAAAATAAGAAAAATTAATAATTTTGTTAGTAAAAAACAAAAGTATGTGTTATACTAAAGCTAATCAAAAGGAGCAAGGATATGTTATCGTTATTAAATAGTGTCGACAGTACGTTTAGAGATTTTTTTAATCAACTAACAGACGCTTTGGGTTATGGCGGTTTTCTTGGCATTGTGCTTGGGGTAGAAGGCTTTTTTATTTTGCTTTTTATAATCGCTACAGCTTTTTCGTATGAGGCAAGATTAAAAAGAAGTTTAGACCGCTGTAACAAATGGCTTTTCAAATACAAAAAAATTGATATGGACAACATCAAGGACTTTAATAAAACAATCAAGAAAGGTCCTAAACGCCTTGTGTACTATTGGCAACAGTTTATACTATACAGAGATGGCGGGCCAAGTGTTTATCTGTCAGAAGAGAATATTATTGAAAAGCCTCTCAAAACAAGTAGCTGGCAAAGCAATATAAAAAATTTAGGATTGGTAACAGTGATTTGGTCAATTGTTGCTTTAATTCTAGGGGTAGCTTCGCAAGAAATAATATGGAGCTCTGAGGCTTTGGCACTTGCAGCCGCTTTAGTTTTGCCGTGTCTAACAGCACTTTTAGGCGTGATTGGTATAATATTGCTTAAGGGCAGAAGAGTGATGAATCTTGATGATATCTATCACATCTACCACTTCTTTACAAGATTTTTATCTAGTGCTACAGCCGACCTTACACCATATATCGATTTCAATCTTCTCTTTACAAATAAAGAAATTGAAAATGGCAATCCTCAACTTCGTGAATACTATGAAGCAAGAGCTAGAAAGACCAAAGAAGAGTTTGAAAAGGCACAGAAAAATGATATTCCACTTCAAAACTATCAGTTTGAAAATGTGGGGGTAGATGGTGGACTGCTTCTTGATAGAGCAATGAAGGAAAGTGAAACTTTTATAAATAAGAAGAATTCCGTACTTGCTCAAATAGCACAAATAGAATCTCAGAAAGAAGCTTTAAAAAGAAATTATGAAAATGTGCAAATGGATTTGCAAAGAAAGATTCAAGCTTCTAAAGAAAATATAGAAAAGCTTATCGAACAGCAGACAACCACTACAAGCCGTATTGAAGTGAGATTACTTACAAACCAACAACAGAAAGAGGTTAATAAAAGGGCTCAGCTTCAAAAAGACTACGATCAAGAAGAACAAAGATATTTGCAAGCTAGAAGTGAGCTTGATGCCGAGGTTGTTGAACTTAACAAACAACTTGACGTTGGACTGGAAGAGGTTCAAAAGGCTATGGGTAGCGAATATCAAACTTTCTTTGAAAAGGTAATGAAGAGTGCCTACGCAGTTGCCGAGCAAAAGGTAAAAGATGAAAAAAGAGATATAGCTACTGCAAGAGATAAAAATGAACAAGAATTAGTTATAGTCCAAACTCAAATCAAGCGTCTTAAGGACGAAAATGACACTCTTAGAGAAAGATTGTCTAAGTATGATCCAAATTATAAAGAAGAGCAAACACAAGATGAGCAAGGACACTATGATGAGCAAGGTAATTACATATATAGCGATGGTTCTTATCACGATACAAATGGACTCTTCCATGATATAGATGGAAAGGTTTATAATATGAACGGAGAACTCGTGTCCTATGATGTTTCTCCAGAGCAGCAAGCAGAGATTGATAGAGACGAATTAAAAAATCAGCAAATTCAAAGTTTTGGAAGTTTTGTTTCTGAAGATGGAGAAAAGCAAGTGACGGTAGCAGAAGAGGAACAAGAAGAACTTCCGCCTCAAGATAGCACACTTGACGAACAACCTGTAGAAGAAATTGCTCCATACGAGCCAGAGGAAAACAACAGCTTACAAAATGAAGAAAATTCCGCTATTGTAGAGTCTGAACCAGAGCAAGAGACTGTCAGCGAAGATAACTTGCAATCAATCGAAGAAATTCCAGAAGAGACAGAGGCTATTGAAGAGCCAATTGTTCAAGAAGAAAAGCCTAAGAAGAAAAGAGGCAGACCAAAAAAGAGTGAAACTGAACAGTCGGCGCCTCAAAAGAAACGTGGTCGTCCTAGAAAGAGTGAAGAAGTTAAAGAGCCTGTAACTACAAAGAAGCGAGGACGCCCTAGAAAAACAGAGAACCTATCTTCAGCCCAGGCAAGTACTTCTAAGAAAACACCTAAGACAACAGCAAAGAAATCAACAGAAAAAACAAAGACGCAGACTAAAAAAACAACCAATAAAAAACCAAAACAGACTAACACAGCTACAGGAAAACGAGGACGTCCAAGAAAGGTTGCCTCTCAAGAAGTAAAGCCAAAAGCAAAACGAGGTCGTCCAAGAAAGGAGACACTAGATAGCGACTTGTTAAACAAAATTAATGACTTGATAAATAAAGAAGAGAATAAACTTCAAAACATTAAAGCTTTCTTTAATACTGAAATGGATCAAGCATTAGAGCCTCAAAATCAAAATTACATCAATCAAGAAAAAGATGACATTATGAATGATGTTGAAGCTTTAAAAGTGCAAGCAAACAAAGCAAAATCAAGTGGACAATCGGAGGAGCTAGCTAAGATCAATAAAAGGATAGAAGATTTAATTAAAGAGCTCTCTAGCATCAACTCTGACGGAGATAACAGTGATAGCAATGCACAATAAAAGTGTTTGTAATCAAGCAAAAAACCTGCAAATTAATTTGCAGGTTTTTTAAAATTATCGGTTTAGTTTTTTGCAACAATCTCAATAGCGATTTTTGTAGAAACTTCAGCGTGCAATTTTATATCTATCATATATGTTCCCAAGGTTTTTAAGGGCTCTTTTAATTCTATTTTTCTTTTGTCAATCTCAAAGCCTTTGGACTTGAGAGCTTCGCTAATTTCTTTAGAGGTTATACAGCCAAAGGTCTTGCCGTTCTCTCCACATTTTATTCCAAGGGTTAGATTAATGCTTTTTAATTGTGTTGAAAGGGTTTGAGCAAACTGTTTTTCTTGGTCTTTACGAAAATTATCAGCTTCAATCCTCCTTTTATTTTCATTTATTGCACTGTTATCGGCTACTTTGGCTTTTCCTGTTTTTAGTAAAAAGTTTTTAGCATAGCCATCTGCAACTTCCTTAATTTCTCCCTTTTTGCCTGTTCCTTTTACATCTACTAGTAATAGTACTTTCATAACGACTCCTTTTTAAAAAGTCTATTATATTTTGATTAAAATGTCAACAAAATGTTAATAAACAATATAAAGTTTTAGGAGAAAACTATGGATATAAGATGCAGAAAGACTATTTGTAAATTTAATGATAGATATACTTGCAAGGCAAAAGATATTTTGGTAGATAATAAAGTTGTCTGTTCAACTTATGAAAAAGGAGATGAAAAGGTAGAAGATGTTACAAAGCATCTGTTTGAAAGAGAGCCTAACTTTGCACCACAAAGGGATAGCAAAACAGTGGGTATAACTTGCAAAGCAAATTGTCTTTTTAATCACAACGGAAGATGTGTTTCAAATGGTATTACTTTAAACTCTATAAAAGAAAAGCCTTATTGTGTCAGTTTTTTAAAAGATTAAAATCTGTATTTAAGTTATTCTTTGCTAACAAATTTTTTAAAGAAAAAAGTATTTATTGTTGCTTTTTTAACAATAAACAATTATAATTTAATTATGGCAGAGAATGAAAAAGTTGAAAGCCAAGCCCTGCCACAGTCGCCAGAGGCAAAGCCGGTAGAGGATACTGCCAAGCCTTTATATAAAGTTTTTGGCAGTGATATAGAGCTTGAAGATAAAGATGTGATTAACTATTACAAAACACGTATGAAGATAATGGTTATGCGTTTTTTATTGGTTGGTCGCATTGATGATAAGGGTGTTTATAATATAAAGGATGAGATTAAATATGACCTTATTCGCATAAATAAAGAGATAAGTGATAGTGGAGAGGATTTTTATAAGGCATCATCAAAGCTGATAAGCAAAATTTTTCATTTTAATGTAAAGATAACTAAACTTGATGATGGTAAGGCAAAGGCGTCCTTGTATCTTTCAGAATTTGTAGACGATTTTTTGGAAGAGCGGTTTATAGTTTCACATATAGCTGATTTCATAGATGATTATGACGAGAATTTTCGCACAAAAGTAAGAGAGGTATACAACCTTTTGGATGTTGCTGTGACCAATGATGAGCTGGCTATTCCAAATTTAGCAGTTTTAGTCAATGAAGAGTATGAGGTTAACGAATATATTGGCGAGCTTTACGATATTGCCTCACAGATTTATATTATGAGGATGTTAAAACTACTTGAAGCATCTTCCGATTCCGTATGCCACGAGATTGTTAAACAATATAAGCAGTTAATCCTTGATAAAAATGAAGAAGGGCAAGAAAAATTTAAATACACAAGCCATAAGGCACTACTTGATCGTGCAATAGACCAAAATGGTGGCATAGAAAACCTTAATGTCGACAAAGCAGAACTCAAAAGCATTATCCAAGAAATCAATAAGTCAGTTATGGCTATCGATGATGCTCAAAAGCAGATAACCGTTGAAGAGGTTATGAAGCCAGACAAAGAAGTTGGACCTTTTAAAGAAACACAGGCGCCCCCAAAAGCTAAGGCAAAAGCACCTAAGTCAAAGGGTGCTACGTCATCTTCTAGTAATAGATCAGAAAAGAGAGCAAAGTCTGGCGGAGGAGGGTCATCTAAAAGCGGTAGCAGAAATTTATCTGCTGGCAAAGGAGAAAAATCTAAAGAGGTCAAAAAGGTAGAAGGTGACGCCAGAGCTGTACTTGAAGTGTATAAATCGAAAGCGTCAGCCCAAACAAGTGCAAACAGAGGTACAAACGGGAGGCAACAGACACAAGATCGTGGAACAAACGGAGGACAGCAAGGACAAAACACAACAAGTGCTAACGTAGAAAACTCACAGACAGGGGCATCAACTGGCAACGGAGAAAATTCTGACGAGGTCATAATTGTTGTTGACGGGGCAACAACTATGCAATCGACAGAGCTAGAGAGCGGAGGATATACAACAGAAGGTGTTGAGGCAACTGATGGCGAGGGCGGAGAAAGTACTCTAATAAACTCAGGAAATAATACAGCACCTGTCGCACAAAACAGAAATTCTGTAAATGGTAGCTCACAAAATGCAACCCAAGAAACTCAAGCGACACAAGGCGAAAGTCAAGAAAGGGATGATGAATTTGAAAGGGAGTAAAATTTTTAGTTTAAATAATTTTTGTGTTACTTATTTTATAGAAGATTTTTATTAATAAAAAAGCAATCTTAACTTTAAAAAGTTAGATTGCTATTTTTTTATTCACGTTCTTCTTCTTGTTCAACAAAATTATAACACTCTTTAAAACCTTTTGTTGATTGCAGTATCTTAGTTTGCTTAACAACTGCGTCATATAGCTCGCCACACTCTTTTAGGTCGTCAGTAGATTGAAGTTTATATTGTCCGTTTGGTGCTTGTTTTACAATGGTGTCAATTGCCTTTGACATATCTATTCCAACTGCTGTGCCAGGCTCATTTATATATATATTTAAAGCGTTTACAAGGGCAGAACTTTCGTTTACTGTAAAGGATGGAACATTTTTTGAATTAGACCTTTTAAAATCATCCCATTCTATTCCATTTGCACAACTGCCTATAAAGAGTTCTTTAAAATAAGTATAAAAAGCGGACTTGCAAAATTCTTCTCTAGCTTTAGGGCTAGAGTCAAGTTCAGTTAGTAAAAATCTAAATTTTGCACCTAAGTGGTTGGTGTTGACATTAGTTACTGTATCTGGAAAACTTAACTTTCCAGCGGCAGCTTGGTTTACGTATTTAGGAATTTTTCTTTTTGCGGCAGTAAGTTCTCCTTTGTTGGCTACAATTGAGCTGATAACAGTGTACAGATAGGCGTTATTTGCACGCACTCTCGTTAATTGTGCTGGTGTTAGGTTTTGGTTTTCAAAAATAAATCTATTTTGCATAAGGAGCTCCTTTTTTTTAATATAATTTCTTTATATATAATAGCATATTTTTTACTGTTTGTAAATAGCTATTTTTATAATTGTATAATTTTTTAAAACTTTCACAACATAAAAGAGTGAAAAATACATTAAGTAAAGGTGCAATAACCCTGATGATCAGCGGGTTTATAAGCAAACTCTTTGGAGCTTTATTTAGACTTCCACTGACAAATATAATTTCATTGCAAGGAATAGGCATATTTCAAATGGTTATGTCTTTATATTCTCTATCCTTAGGGCTGGTGTCTGGCGGAGTGACAAATGCGTTGTCAAAGCTAGTATCAGGCGCAAGAGGGCGTGGAGAGCAGGTAAAAATAGGCGGGTATTTCCGTTATGGTTTACTTTTTTCTGGTTTGATAAGCGTATTATTAGGAGCTCTTTTTTTTGTTTTGTCAAAACCTATTGCCTCTCTTCAAGGAGATGCTCAAGCAACACCGTCATATATGCTTTTAGCATTACTTCTGCCTCTTGGCGGAATGATTGGTGTTCTTAGAGGTATTGTTCAAGGGTGTGAAAATATGACACCAACAGCCCTAAGTCAAATCATTGAGCAAGCCTTTAAATTTGCTTTCGGACTTTTGTTTGCTCATCTTTTTTCGCAAAGCACAGGAGGCGGTGTTTTTGGTGCTTTTTTGGGAATTACCATAGCAGAGGCTTTGGCTCTAATATATTTAACATTTTATATTAAAAAAACTAAGCTCAAAGTAACCTATTTTAATGTAAAAAAGGAATTTTTAAAAGCAGTTACTCCTCTTACACTATCCAATGTAATTCTGCCCCTTGCCTTTGCTATAGAAACTTTAACAATAGTCTACCTGCTCTCTTCAGCTGGCATTGCAAGAGAGGATGCTACCACGCTTTATGGTTTAAGTAGCGGGGTAGTGGGTGCAATTATGCACTTCCCACTTGTAATTTCTTTGTCGGTCGCTGTTGCTCTTCTGCCAAAGCTATCTTTTCTTTCTTCAAAAAAGGATTTAGAAGGCGAGCAAAAGGTGTCTAGCAAAGCCTTTTCAATAATGTGGTTTTTGCTTTTTCCTTTGGTTGTGGGAATAAATAGTATAGCTAAGGCACTTTACCCTCTTATTTATCCCTCGGTATCAGGCGAGCTGTTAGAGACAGCACTGCAACTTTCTCTTTTAAGTGGAATTGCTGTGGTTTTAAATGGTTTTTCTCAAGTTTTAAACTCAATTTTACAAGCTAAGGGATATTATAATTATTCTCTTCTTTTTTTGGCAATAGGTGGAGTTAGCAAAGTGTTATCTCTTATTATTTTTGCACCTATTCCAAACATAAATATTTTTGCCTTGCCTATTTCAAACATCATTCTCTATTCCACCATTTGTATTTGTGCCTTAATAAAGCTTGGCTCTGTAGTAAAGATCAACTTTTTCAATTTTGCACTGCCACTTTTGTCGTCAGTGATAATGTTTGTAATTGTTAAGTTATGGCTTACTCTTTCAAACAATATCTTTGGCTTAATTGGGGCAGTTATGCTTGGTGGAGTAGTTTATGTAATTTTATGCTTGCCACTTGTCTTAGAATACGTAAAAGCTTTTAAAAGAAAAGATTGTCCTAAATTATAATTTTTATAAAAATTAAGATTTGTTTGCATAAATTTGATTTTATTGCTACACTTAAAATATGATTGTAAAGGGTATTGATTTGGGTAACAATTTAATATTAGCTCCAATGGCAGGCGTTAGCGATGTTGGGTTTAGAGAGGTCTGCTCACTTTTTGGAGCAGACGCCACCTATAGCGAAATGCTTTCTTGCAGGGCTATGCTTCACAACCCGCAAAAAACAAAGTTGATGACGATTACTTCAGAATATGAAAAGATAAAGATTGCTCAAATATTTGGTCATGAAAGTGGTGTTATGGCGGATGCGATAAACAATCCTCTTCTTGCTAAATATGATGTAATTGATATTAATATGGGCTGTCCAGCTCCTAAGATAGTAAAAAATGGCGAGGGCAGTGCTCTTATGAAAGATTTAAAACTAGCAAGTCAAATAATTTCAGCCTGTACAAAGGTATCGAAAGTTCCTGTATCGGTAAAATTTCGGCTTGGTTTTTCTAAAGACATCAGCTTAGACTTTGGTAGAATGTGCGAAGAGAGTGGTGCAAGTTTTGTTACACTCCACGCTAGGACAACCGAGCAAGGCTATAGCGGAAAGGCTGATTTAGAGGCAATAGCAAGATTAAAGGCTTATTTAAAGATTCCTGTTGTCGGTAATGGCGATGTTGTAGATTACGAGAGTTATAAAAGAATGTTAGACACTGGTGTTGATGGGGTTATGATAGGGCGAGGTGCACAAGGACAGCCTTGGATCTTTCAAACTCTTTTAGGCAAAACTTTTGAAGGCAATAAATTCGAAGTTATCGAAAGACATGTTAATGTTTTGCGAAAATATTATGAAGAAAGTTGGCTAACACTATACTTAAGGAAACACTTTTTGTGGTATGTGTCTGGCGTTAAGGAGGCAACAGATATTCGCCTTAAGCTTGCAACAAGCCCTTCAATAGATTACAGCTTGGAACTTTTAAAAAATATATTTGATAATTAGTTTGTATAAAATAAAAAAAGTTGTAAAATAGAATTAAAATAAGGAGGCAAAATGAAAAGAACGATAAAGGATCTTGCAAACTTAAAAGGTAAAGTTGTTCTGCTGAGAGTTGATTTTAATGTTCCAATGGACGATGGAGGGAAGATTCTTGATGCAACTAGGATAAGAACTGAGTTGCCGACAATTAAGTATCTTATAGGGCAGAAAGCTAGAGTAGTAATTTTGTCTCATCTTGGCAGACCTGAAGGATATGATGTTAGAAAAAGTTTATGGCCAATATCCATATATCTATCCAAAGCCTTACCTTGTAATGTGTCATTTTGTAATACCGTGATAGGCGATGAGGTAAAGGATCGTATAAAAATGCTACGTGAAGGCGATGTTTTGCTTCTTGAAAATGTTCGTTTTTATAAGCAAGAGGAAAAATGTGATATGAAGTTTGCTCGTGAAATAGCCTCTTATGGAGATATATTTGTAAATGATGCTTTTGGTACTGCTCATAGAAAACACGCCACAAACTATGCTTTAGCAAGGCTTTTACCTAACGCAATAGGGTTTTTGATGGAAAGAGAGATAAATAATCTTACAAAAATTCTTGATAACCCTAAACGCCCATTTGTAGCAGTGCTTGGTGGTGCAAAGATTGATACTAAGATTAAAATACTTGAGAAGTTTATTGAAAAGGCAGACACCGTAATTATTGGCGGAGCAATGGCTTATACCTTTTTAAAAGCATTGAATATTGAAGTAGGGAAATCTTTAGTTCAAGATGATTGTATTGAAGTTGCTAAAAATATATTGTTAAAGGCTAAAGAGCTAGGAAAGAAAGTACTGTTGCCTGTTGATCATATGTGTAGCATTGGTAAAAGCCCAAAAGTTTATACGGTTAGCAAAATGTTGCCAAATATGACAGGTTATGATATAGGACCAAAAACTATAAAGTTATACACCAACGAAATTGCCAAAGCAAAAGAAGTGTTTTGGAATGGTCCAATGGGAATGTTTGAAAATTCTTTCTTTAGAACTGGAACGCATGCCATAGCAGAGGCAATTGCTCAGTCAAAAGCTCATACATCAGTAGGTGGCGGAGATACAGTTGCAACAGTTAATTTATTTAATTTAGGCAAAAAGATCAACTATATCTCAACAGGTGGCGGTGCTACACTTAAGTTTTTAGAAGAAGGCTCGTTGCCTGCAGTGGAAGTTATTCAGGAGAGAATGAGATGAGAACATTAATTGCAAACTTTAAAATGAATAAAACTCCAAGCCAAACCAAAGATTATCTTATTAGCTTGCTATCTAGGTTTGAAAGTGGGAAAGTTGACCTAACGCTTTGTTTGCCTTATACCTCTCTAGCTATAGCAAACTTACTTTGCCAAGGCAGGGATATCAGACTGGGTGCTCAAAATCTAAGTGATGAAGAGGAAGGAAAAAACACTGGAGAAATTAGCAGTGCGATGTTAAAAGATAGCGGAGTAGACTTTGTTTTAATAGGTCATAGCGAAAGACGGAAAAAATTTAAAGAGGACTTTAGGGCTATCAATCGTAAAATAAAGCTTGCACTTAAAAATGGACTTGGTGTAATTTTATGTATTGGGGAAAGCTTGGCAGAACGAAACACCCTAAAAACCTATGAAACTTTGAAAGATCAAATAGAACTGGCGCTTAAAGGTTTATATGAAAATGAGCTTGAGCGAATAGTTATAGCATATGAACCTATTTGGGCTATAGGGACAGGAAAAACACCTACCAAAAATGAGATAGAAAAATCGGTTGCCGAGATACGGCGAGTTGTCGGAGATGACTTTTCTCAAAATGCATCGCAAACTGTAAAGGTAGTTTATGGCGGTTCTATAGATAGTAAAAATATTAGACAATTTTTGTCTATCAAAAATTTAGATGGATTCTTAGTTGGCGGAGCATGCTTAGATCCAAATGAATTTCTAAAAATAATTTCTTTAATATAAAATTAAATACCAACCTATTTTTTGATAGTATAAACCTTTTGTTTGGCTGTTAAGTAATGTTTTTAAACTTAATAAAATATTGAGTTAATTATTTGTTAAAAGCATAGCAAAAGTTTGGCAGTAATGAATTTATAAAAAAGTTTAGTATAAACTAAATGGCAAGGAGCAAATTATGTATCCATGGGATGATGAAGAAGATTTGGATGAAGAAGATCTAGAAGAGGAAGAAACTTGGAATGGACACTATGGTGGCGGTACAGGAGAAGATGACGACGAAGAAGAAAATGATGAAACTCAAGACGATGGAGAGGAAGATAACTACGGCGAGGATATAGGCGATGGCTATGGCGAAGATGAAAATCCTGAAGAGGATGAAGTAGAAGAGGATGAGGAGCAAGAGCAAGAGCAAGAGGAAGAGGAAGAGGAAGAAATAGAAGGCGAAGGAGCTGTTTCTAAAGGCTTAAGCAAACTCAAAGCCATGGCACTTGTCAAGAGAAATGCGCATAAATATGCCACAGTGATGGGGATTCTTCCTATAGGTTGTCGACCAGAAACGTTGCCTTGTCCAGGTTGTGGGCTAAAGTCTGTTTATAAAAGTAAAACCTTAACAGATATGACGCTTTTTAAAGCGATTATTCCAGCTTTGATAGGAGTATCAGCTAACATTTATTTTTGCATGAATTCTGCCAAAAATTGCAAATTTAGTTTTGAAAGAAAACTATGCTGGATGATGCAAGGTCCGTTTGTAGGAGGACCTCCTATTCCTTACCCATTAGCATTAATAAGATTTAACAAATAAAATATCCTTATAACAAATATAAGGATATTTTTTTCTATTCTTCAAAAAGATTTCCATTTAAAAATACTGGTTCGCAAGTAATGTTTATTCCTAGTTTTTTCAGAGACAGCTCTTCAGCACTAGAAAGAATATATGAGCAGTGAGCTTCGCAACCTTTAAGTTCTGATAATTTTTTAAGTGCCTTTTTAGCTTTTTTGTTGGAATGTGAAGATACAGCGAGAGCGGTTAATATATCATCTAGCGAAAGAACACTGTTTTTGTTTTGAAGATATTCTGTTCGTAATTTGACAATTGGCATAAGTATATCATCGGATATAATATCAAAGTCATCTCCCAGCTTTGCCAGAGTACGTATTGCGTTCAATACCACAGCACCACTTGCGGATACAATCTTTTTGTTTTTTCCAAATACAATTCCTCCGTCTGCAAGTTGCAAGGCAATACACGGATAGCCACTTTGTTTTGTCATCTCTTTTGAGGCTTTTACAACTTCCAAATAATCAGGTGTCAGTTCAACTTCTGCCATAAGATATTTGGTTCTTTCTAATGTATCAAAGGTAGCTTGCCCTTTTTTGTAGTCACATTCAGCTTTTAAATATCTTCTTACAATTTCCTTTTTGGCACAATCTTGCACAACTTGGTCATCCACAATCGCACTTGCTACCATATTTACGCCCATATCTGTTGGCGACTTGTAAACATCTTGTCCTGTAATCTTTTTGATAATATTTTTTAGTACTGGGAAAACTTCAATATCCCGATTGTAATTTACTGCAAGTTTACCATAAGCATTAAAGTGAAAAGGATCAATTTGATTTACATCTTTAAGGTCGGCAGTTGCAGACTCGTATGCAATGTTTACTGGATGCTTTAGCGGAAGATTCCAAACAGGAAAGGTTTCAAATTTTGCATACCCCGCTTTGATGCCTTTTTTGTAATCGTGATACATTTGGCTTAAGCAGGTTGCAAGTTTTCCACTAGATGGTCCTGGTGCGGTAACAATTACAAGCTCTCTAGTCGTTTCAATATAAGGATTTGCACCATACCCTTCATCAGAAACTATAACATCAACTTCACTAGGGTAGCCTTTGGTATACCTATGAAAGTAGACTTTTTCGCCCCGTTGTTCAAGCTTGTTTGCAAATTTAATTGCACTTGATTGTCCTTTAAATAAGGTAATTACTATTGAAGACACATAAAGTCCTAAACTTCTTAAGTTATCGATAATTCTAAGCATCTCGTTGTCATAACTTAATCCTAAGTCAGCACGAATTCTATTTTTTTCAATATCATTGGCAGATATACAAAATACAATTTCTGCTTTATCTTTAAGCTTAACCAACAACTTTGTTTTTATGTTTGGGTCAAAACCAGGCAAAACCCGAGATGCGTGCAAGTCATCAAAAAGCTTCCCGCCAAATTCAAGATAAAGTTTGTTATTAAATAATTTAATTCTTTCAAGTATCTTTTCGCTTTGAAGTTTTACATATAGTTCATTATCAAATCCAACTTTATTCATTTTTACCTCTTTTAATTATGTCAATTATAATTTTATAAATCTCTGAAGCACTATCCTCCCAGGTGCGATATAATTTAGTAAAGACATTTTGGCTAACTTGGTGGTATAACTGCTCATCAGTAAGAGCTAGCAGTGTTTTTTCTGCAAAAGATTGAGGATTATTTTTTGCTATAAACCCTGTTTGTCCATCTATGATTGCAGAACTTGCACCAGTATTTTCAACAAACACAGTAGGTGTGTGTTGACTTGCTGCCTCTATTCTGACTATGCCATCAGTGTCATATTGAGAAGGGAATAAAAACAAGTCGCTTCGGCTGTAGATGTTTGTAAGAAGGTCTTTATCCATAATTTTGCCAGCAAATATAACTTTATCCTCTATCTTAAGTTTTTTTGCCATCTTTTTAAAGAATTCTTCATTTTTTCCACTTCCTACAAAAAGCATTTTAAAGTTAGAATATTTTTCTCTAAGCAAAGGTAGGCTTTTCAATATAATATCTAGATTTTTTAATTTATTGATGCGACCTACAAAAAGCAATAGTTTTTCATCGTCTTTCAAGGCAAACTTTTTATTAACAATTTCTCTTGCCTTGGCTTCATCTTGGCAAGGTAACATATTAGTTGCATTGTACACCACTTTAACAGGTACTTTTAAATGATATTCATTGATATATAAATCTCTAGTAAATTCATTGACTGCTATTGCAAGGTTTGCTCGGTTAAAATTTTTCATAAAAAGCTTTAATATTAAATTGGTCAACAGTTTATTATGTGTAGCACGCTGTATGTCTCGCTTATATTGAGAGTGTAAGTGACATATACATGGCACATTATATTTTTTAGCGTACTTTGTGGCAAAACTTGCAAGGGAAGATGGAGAGTGAAAATAAATCACATCAGGACTAAATTCTTTAAATTTTTTAGTGAAGGTTTTATCAAAGCTTGGTGTGGCCATATCATAATCCAAAAAAGGCACAGGTATAGCCTTACACCTTTCTACTTTATATGGATGAATAATATTGTCTTGTTTCTTACCAGTAGGTTTAAGAGTAAAAATTGTCACATCAAGTTTTTTGCTTAAATATTTTGCTAGATTATCAACAACGCTTATAACTCCGTCAATCATAGGATAAAAAGCATCAATGACAATCCCTAGTTTGTACTTTTCCATTTATATTCCTTTTATATTAGTATAATAATTAAATTTGATTTCTCATAATAAAATAAAAACATTTTTTAAAAAACTTGCTATATATCAAAAAAAGTAATAAACTGAGAAGTTTTAATAAGACAAAAAGTGGCATTTAGTATCATTTGTTTAATAAATTGTAATAATCATTTTGCAAATAATCTTAAAATATGATAAAATACACATTGTGTAAATAATCGAAAGGAGAAAGATATGAGCAAGATAGCAGTTGTAACTGATAGCAATTCAGGGATTACTCAAGCGGAAGCAAAAGAGATGAAAGATGTTTTTGTTGTTCCAATGCCTTTTACCATAGATGGAGAAGAGTATTTTGAAGATATTAATTTGACGCAAGATGAATTTTATCAAAAGCTCACTCAAGATGCCGATATTTCAACATCTCAGCCATCAATAGGCTATATTACTGACCTGTGGGATAAATTATTAAAAGATTATGACTATGTTTTGCATATACCAATGTCTAGTGCATTAAGTCAATCTTGTGAAACTGCGCAAAATTTTGCCAAAGAATATAATGGAAAGGTATTGGTTATAGATAATAAACGTATTTCTGTAACTCTCAAACAGTCAGTGCTTGATGCACTCGTTTTGGCAAAACAAGGCAAAAGTGCAGAGGAAATTAAAAATATTTTGGAAGAAAATGCTCTTGAAAGTAGTATATATATAATGGTGGATACCTTAAAGTACCTAAAAAAAGGTGGAAGAGTAACTCCTGCGGCAGCAGCAATAGGAACTCTGCTAAGAATCAAACCTGTACTGCAAATTCAAGGAGGAAAGCTTGACAGTTTTGCAAAGGTCTTAAATGATAAAGTGGCAAAAACCAAGATGATAGAAGCCATAAAGAAAGACATAGCAGAAAGATTCCCTCAATATAAAGAAAAAGGCGAGCTTGAACTTTATGTAGTATATACCAACTGCAGAGATAAGGCGGAAGCATTTGCTAAACAAATACAAGAAGAAATTCCTGATATAAATTTAAAAGATATTGATCCGCTATCATTAAGTGTGTCGTGCCATATAGGTAGTGGGGCTTTGGCAGTTGCTTGTTCACGAATTTTTAAACGTCAATAAAAACCTATCATTTTATTTGCTAATAATACGCTAGTGTGTTAAAATAAATGCTATAAATTATAGCAAAGAGGATGATATGAAAATTAATGGTAAAGTAGCTGTTATAACGGGTGCTAGCAGTGGAATAGGCTATGCAATAGCTAAAAGACTTCATCAAGACGAAGTAAAGGTGTATGACATCTCAAGAACGGTTAAAGCACACAATGAAATTACAGAGGCGTTTGGATGTGATGTTAATAATGTAGAAAAGGTAGATAGCATTTTATCATATATCTACAAAAAAGAAGGGCATATTGATATCTTTATCAATAATGCAGGGTTTGGAATTGCTGGAGCTGTTGAAAATACCAAGGTAGAAAATATATATTCCCTTGTCAATACAAATCTTTCGGCAGTTATAGCTCTTAGTAGCATTGCAATTAAGTATTTAAAGAATTCTCGTGATGGTAGAATAATCAACATATCTTCAGTTGGTGCTGTAATTCCTCTGCCGATACAGGCTGTATACAGTGCAACGAAAGCAGGCGTTGAAATCTTTTCAAAAGCACTTGCAAGTGAAGTTAAACCCTACAACATAAAGGTTACTACCATTTTGCCAGGCGACACACATACAAATTTTACTTCTTCTAGAATTATAGACAACGATACTAAAAATGAAGAACAAAAAGAAGAAGTCAACAAAACAATTAAAAAAGTTGAAAAAGATGAAACAAAAGGCAAAAGCCCTGATTCGGTTGCGAAAGTAACTGTTAAAGTTTTAAAAAGAAAATATCCACCGCTTAGAAAAACAGTTGGCTTTTTATATAAATGTATTGTATTTTTGCCAAGAATATTATCCACTAAGTTTGTGAATTTTTTAGTAAGAAAAATATATATTTAAAAAAATCCTCTCATGAGGATTTTTTATTTAGTTATTATTTAATTATTATTTTGTTTTGTTTTATAAATATATAATTTTTTATAAATTTAACTTTAAAATATTTTT
>CASFPO010000010.1 GCA_949296805.1 uncultured Bacillota bacterium
AGAAAGTTTTAAAAAAGGTTTTAAGTTTTAAACAGCAAAAAAGAGAAAAAAAGAAAAAAATAAGAGTTTTTTTAATCAACTTTTTTAAAAATTAATAAAAAAGTTAAAAAAAGAGAAACAAAAAAAATAACAATTTAATTAAAAATTGTTATTCATAATAAGGGACTCTAAAATCGTAACTCGATTTATAGGAATAATAACTATCATAATGATAATAGGAATAATTAGAAAAATAGCAACCGTCTTTTTTGTAAAAATCTCCTATTGTATAAACATTATTATCTTTGTCTAAAAAGGCGAACTTTGAGTTGGTAGTGTTTTTAATTAATGTTTTAATATCTTGTCTTTTATAAAAATCACTAGATAGGTTATAAATTGGAGTAATAAAGTCTTTAATAAACTCTTGTGTATCAGTTAATTTTTCATTTCCATAATTCGCAATAATTCCATTGTGACATATTCCCAGATTTCCCGTGTCACTAATGCTCTTTAATCTTTTATCACTATTGGAAACAATAAACGGGTGTGTATTTTCTTTAGAATTAGATAGACAAGTACCAATTCTAAAGTGCATAATCAACGGGTTTTTGTATAAATCTATTTCAGTAGAAAGTCTTTTCAGTCTTTTTTCAAACTTATTAAAAGTCATATAACCCTTATTAACATTAACAAGTCCGTTTTTTAGAAACATCAACCCAGCACCATGTGGGTTATTTTCAAAGCAATTTCTTAATAACTCCATGCTGGGCAGTTTAGTATTTTTCGGTTTAACAACAATAACACACATTTTAAATATCTCCCCCATTTCCTTTTATATTTTGTTCAAAAAACTTAATGTCGTTATCACTACCAAATGAGTAAATGTTATCTTTAATTTTTTCTAATAAATTGTTATAAGATTTAAGTAAATCTCCTCTATCGGTTGTAATTTTACTTACATAACTTTGATTTTTAAAGTCGTTATCTTCAAACAAAAACTTATTTTGATAAATTAAGTTGTAAATATTCTTTATTTTTGCACCATTTTTCAATACGTTTTTCAAATTATTCATGTTAAAATCAATGTTTTTTATAATCAAGTTCAATTCTTTTTTAATAGTTGTCATATCACTTTCAAGCGCTTTTTCTTTCGCCTTTAGTTCTCGGTCAATATCTTTTGTTAAATCTCTAACCTTTGTGCCGTTTAATATTCCCTTTGATTTAACATAACTTTTCAACTCTTTAAAATTATGCAAGTTAACTAATTTATCAAAAGTTATTGTATTAAAGGATAACTCATTAACAGCATAACACATATTGTAAATCAACTCGACACTAGCAATTATTGTGTCAACGTTGAGTGTACCCCTGAATAATCTGAACTCAAGTGTGTTATCATGTTGCAAGTTCAACACTTGTGTATGGTCTTCGTTCTTAATTTCGTTTATCGCTTTAGTTGAACTAAAAAGTTTATCTTTGCTTTTTTGGTCAAGGTGGTAAAACCCGTCACTTAACCATTGATTATAATGTCCGCTCCTCCTACGTGCGAACTCTTCAAACTCTTTCTTGTAAAACTCTAATAAAATGAATAACTTGTTTATTTTCTCGTTATCATTTTTAATGAAATCCCTGTCAACGTGTATGTGTAGTCCACATCTCATATTGTCATGAGATGTAAAACCTCTTGCTATTAAGTAATCTGCTATTTCTTCGAACTCTTTTTTGTGTTCTAATAAATAGTTTAAGTCCATAGGTTGCGTTATTATCTCAACCCCGTTTGATAGTGACCCGTCCATCTGAAAGTACAAGTTTAAATGTTGGTATTTTCTTCTAATTTCATGACAAAGACTATCTGGGTCATATTCTCTTGCCGTGTTCTCTATTTCCCACTCCCAACCGAACGTGAACGGCAAATATTTTTGTTCTTTTCCATGTAGTGGGAAAACGCCCTCAGTGTCGTTGTAATGGTAATCTTTTATAACGCCATAGTAATCATAACAACTATCACAAAGGAAATTGTGACCAAACACAACACCCTCTTTCTTCTTAAATTCTTCTCTACAATTCATACATATCATATTTTTTTCACTCCCTTTTACTATTAATTATATGTATTTTACAAGTCATAATCACAAAATGTATTCAACAACAATTTTTATTTTGTGCTTTCGTATATTATGTCATTAAGTTTTTCTTCACACTCTTTGAGTGTTCCAGAACAAACGTTTTCCCAGAAACTAATATCTAATCCGTACCACTCTTTAATTGTCTTATCTCCATTTAAGCAGTTATTCTTGTCCATTTTGTTCAACTGGTATTTGTCCGGGTATTCTTTCGTGTTGTATAATTCATATTCTACTCCGTCGACGTTATAAGTCTTATAATATAATTTTATGTTTCGCATCTCCTTTCTTTGCTTTCATGCCTACTATTATAATATATATATTGTTATATGTCAACACATTTTAGGTCATATCATATATGACTTTTTTAAGTCACATTACTAGTGACTTTTTATGTATTGACACTTATATTTTTATTTGGTAAAATGAAAGCACAAACGGAAGGGGGTTTAATATGATAGTTTTAATAAATCAAAATAACAACCGAATAACACACGAGTTTTTCGACAAAGAAGATATATTAAATTACATTGATGACCGTTTACTATACATGGCAACTGATGACCAATTAACATCTTTCGCTAAAAATAGAGATATTACGAAGAACTTTAACAAATGGAGCATTGATAATTTAGTAGAGTATTTCTTTGCGGATTTTAGAAGAAAATAAAAAAAATATTTTAAAAAAAGCACATTTTTTTGAAAAAACGCAAAAAAATTATTAAAAAAAAGTGCAATTTTTGAAAAAAAGGAAGGAAAATATTACAAATGATTTATGTTATTATAATTTTTTTCTTATTAATTGATACAATAAGAGCAGGATTTGGCTATAAAAAGAAGAAAAGAAGATAAAAAGTTAAGAAAGGAGATATTATGACTGATAAAGAGATACTTGCTGAACTAAAAAAGAGTTATGAATATTTGCAAGATATAAGAGAAAATGGGTGTTTTGACCATTGCAACGGGCAAATGGCAAACAATTTAGACTTATTAGACTTAACAATAAGCAACGTTGCTACAATTTACTATGATTTTTACGAAACACTAGATAAAGAAGAATTAAGAGTGCCTATACTTGAAAGGAAATTCAACGATAAAGTATATATTGCAAGAAATGTTGACGGCGACTATGAGGTCGGCAACAAACTAAATAGTATTACTTGTGGCGACACTGATTACTACTGGTACGAAGATAATGATTTTATAGAATAAAATAGTTCTAGTTTCTAATAATATATGATATAATATATCAAATTGTTAGTTCTAGTTTCTAATATGAAAGGGAGTGAAATTATGAAAGAAAAGATTAATGAAATGGGAGTTTGCCCTTTTTGTGGGAGTGACGGCACTTTAGATTATGACTGCGTAAATAATGAGGGCGACGATATGTGTTATTATAAATGGAAATGTATGAATTGTGGAAACGAGGGCGAAGAGTGGTATGAATTAAGATTTATAGGACATAATATAATTGACAACAATGGGGAAATTGTAGAATTGAATTAGAGGGAGTGAATAAAATGTATTATAAAAAAGTAAATAAAAAAAGTGATAAAGAAATGTTTGAATTTTTAAAAGGACATTTCACATATTACACTATGAATAGTTGGAATAGGCAAGAAAGTATTGCTAATAATGTAAAAATATATAATATCAAAGAGTTGGATTATGACATATTAAAATATTTAGAATTAGATAATTATGATACTATAAACGAAGTAATAGAAAACTGGGAAAGAGAACATAATGGGTATGCTGTCGGATTTAATGGTAGAAGTGGCGGGTATTTAGTTTTATACAACGAAAATGACAACGAAAATGTATTAGACTATTATATTAGAACAAATGAAAGTTATGAAAGTCTAAAAGAAGATATAAAAGAAAGCGAATATGGCTCTATTGAAAATTACCATTTTGAATTACTACAGCAAGTAAATTTAGTACAAGATTTTGACAAATTATGTGATAATTTAATACAAGTTTGCCTAGAATTAAAAAAGAAATGGAGCGAATAAAATGGAAAATTTGAGGAAAGGAGAAAATTATGACTGAGTTAGAAAAATTAGTAGAAGATATTATAGAATATACAAGAACATGGAGCATTACTGAAACGGAATGGTATTGGAATGTTGAATGTGTTAGAAAACCTAGTAATATTAACGATAATAAAATTACTTTAAAGGAATTTGAAATAGCAATAAGGGAAGAAATACTATACGATTTAGTTTATAAAAAAGGTAGTGATTTGCGTAAACAAATGACAAATGATTGTTGTAATTATGAAAGTGATTATGCTATTTTTCAAAATGATAGTAAAGAATTAGAAGAAAAAGTAAAGAAGATTATTAAAGATTTTAAAGTGGAAAGACATGAAACGAAAGACTTAAAAAAAGAGGCAATTAAAAATTTGGAAGAATTAAGAAAAAGTATTTCAAACATGGCTCATGAAGATATTTATTGTGAATTAGTTAATATAGCAGTTGACTTTGACAATAAATCAAAAGAAAATTGGTCTTTATATAATGCTATTGAAAGATACATTGAGTGCGTTGATAATGAAGATTTTGAGTATATATCAAAAAAAGATTTTAATACCATTGAAGATTTAATATGTTTTGTAAATGATGTTGAAGAAGCACACATTTATAAAATAAATGGGCATGGAAATTTAGAAAATGTAAATGATAGCGATTTCATTTATTGTATTGATAAATTAATAGAAATTTTAAAGGGGGAATACTAATTATGGAAAATTTTAAAAAAATAGAATTAGAAAAAATAAATAAAAAAATAAAACAAAAAGAAAAGATAATAAAACAAATCTCAAAAGATATAAATGGCTTTGAAAAATACCAATTAATAAACGAATATATAGACTACATAGAATTAATGGGAATAAAAAATTATATTTTAAAAGAAAGTGAGAGTGATAAATAATGAATTTTTTTACAATAGTTGGAAGATTATGCAAAGAACCTAGACAAATAGAAAATACACGATATTTTGAAATTGTTGTCGCAGTAAATAGACAATTTAGAAATGAATACGGGCTTTATGAAACGGACTTTATACCAGTTTTAATTGACAAAACAATGAATAATGCTTTCATAGAATATTGTTTTAAGGGAGATATTGTTGCCGTTAAAGGAAGAGTTGAAAAAGAGGCAAACGGAGAACTTAAAATGATTGCCGAAAAAATTACGTTTCTAGCAAAAGGAAGTGATAAACAATGCAACAATTAACTATGCAAGATTTAAAAGAATTAATACAAGATTTAGAAAAAATGAATATTGATTTATCTAAAATGCAAGTATATTTAGGAAATGACGAAGAATTGAACGGGGTGCATAATGCTTGGAATATAACATTATTAGACAAAAATTATAAAGGAAATGACAAAGACATAAAAGAAGATATGGACTATATTATTGACATGATAAATCAAGATTATTCAAACATTGAGTTAAAAGACAAAGGGATTTTAATATCATAATAAAATATAAAGGAGTGAGAATATGAAAATAAATGGGAAAGAAGTTATTGGCACACAGTTTGCATACGACGGTTGCCATAAGATTTACATAATAGAAGATAGAGAAGATTTAGAAAATGCAAAAGAACGTGACTATAAAATAAAAGATATTCAAGAGTTAGAAAGTATATATAACAATAGTTGTTCTTTAAAGTTTATATCTAATTGGAAACTTACGACATTTTATGTTGCACAGGGCGAAAAAGCAAATTTTGAAAAGGAGTGACAAATGATTTTAAATAACTGGAACATTGAAGAAATGACTGGGTATAAACCTATTACGACATTTTATTTAGATTTTTCTATTGCTGATAACTTTGGAATAAAGGCAATAAAAGATACATATAATAGAGCATTTAAGGGTTGGCGAGATAATTATAAATACTTAACTGAACTTGTCATGGTGCTTAATTGGAAAAGTTGGGAACACTATGAAAAAGACTATGAAAAATGCAAATTGTATTGTGAGTTATTTGAAAAATTAAATGACTATTGCTATGAAAATCTAAAAGGCGAAGAATTAAGTTATTTTTTTGAAACAACTGATTAAATCGGTTGTTTTTTTGTTATAAAAAAGCACATCAATTTTAAGCACATTTTTAAGCGTTTTAAGACACTTTTGTTTTAAAAGGTATAATTATACTAAAAATATATTTTCGTTTGAAAAACCTATGCAAAAATAGTGTTTTTGGAGGTGTTTAGTACAAATTGATTTAAAACCTTAAAATAAAATTGTTTTAATCTAATAAATGTGTTGACAAATATATTGGGTTGTGGTATCATATTTTTACAAAAAGGAAGTGAGAAAAAAGTATGTTTGAAGATAAAAAAATAACTACCGAAAAAGCAAAAGATTTATTATATAATCTTCAAAATGAGTTTGAAAATGAACTAGACTATGATTATCAAAGCGAATATAAGAACGAATTTTGCGACGAAGATTTTGCTATTATGCTTGAATTTTTGAAAAGGTTTGTGAATAAGGCAGAAATGCTTATTGATGAAGAACTAGAAGATTAAAAAGAAAAAAGCAAGAGTGATTACCTTAATGCTCTTGCTTTTGATTTCACAGGATTTCTTTTTCTGTACTCACGAGCGTACTTTCTTTTGTATTTTCTATATTTTTCATTGTTTGCATAATATTCTCTTTGTTCTTCTGCGTATTTTTTTCTATTTCGTTTGTGTTTAGCAGTTTCTCTCGCTATTTTTTCTTCACGGTATTTTTTATTGGTTCTATAATATTTTCTACTAGCCCTTTTTTCAGCAGTTGTTGAAGCCATAAAATCACTCTCCTATTTTAATTATACAATAATCAATCACAATAAACAACAATAAATAGTTCTAGTTTCTTGGTTTTAATCTTTTTACGTATTTCTTTTCTTCAAACTGGTATAATTCTGGTACTATAGAAACAATACTACCACGTTCGCTCATGTAACAAGTAATAAGCCAAAAGCCTAATTCGTGTGGCAACCCTAATGATTTAGCATAAGGAGTGTACCCCTGTAAACTCGGAACATTAAAACAATGTATATCTCTATTTTTGAAGTATGCAGAATAATGAAAATGCCCCTGTAATATTATCGTTGGTAAATCAGAAGTGCTTAAGGTTTCGCAATATTTTTGCAGTTTATACCCTTTTGCGTATGCGTTCCCACCACTTCCGTGCCTAAGCCTAATTTTAATCTTGCCTATATTTATGTCACCTAAATCCTGCCCTAGATATGTTAAATCTGGTCTTTGAGCCGACAAGAGTTTGCCAACATCTACTCCACAAGTTTTGAATAATGTTTCGTCGTGATTTCCAATAATAAAATATGTTGGTATATCACTAATTGGATACTTATTTACAACATAATCTAATTGTTGAAGTCCTATTGCCTTTACTTGATAAACATGGTCTGGTCGTTTTCTTTGAAAATCTCCTTCAAATATATCTCCACTATTGGCAACAAAATCGCAATTCTCTTTTTCTGCTAGTTCATAAGCATATTCTACAAGATGTGGATTATCCCATTTGCTAGAATAATGCAAATCACTTAAAGCCAAAAACCTTATTTTGTCTTTTTTTATTGGAATTTCTATATTATTTTGGTATGAATTGTTCTTAATTTTTACAATTTCGCCATTAATATAGTCAATTAATTCACCATTTTCTTTTAAAATATGTATAATTCCTATAACTTCATATTCATTTAGTTCTAGTTTCTTACATATATCTTCAAAATTAAACCCTTTTTTTATTAAAAATTTGATTTTATTGATTAATTCTTTTTCCATTTTTCCTCCAAAACAAAAAAATAGAAGGCACTAATCCTTCTATTTTACAATATCATCTGTCCAACCATTAAATATTTCTGCTTTTGCTTTTGTATAAACTTCGTTAAAAATTTTATCTTCAACTTTGTTTATTTCACAAGAAAATTGCACTTCATCTAGTATTTCTTCGTTTTCTAAATTTTCTCTTGAATTACTTAATCCAAAATAAGCAGTGGCATTATTTCCGTTTTCTAAATAAAGTCTAGTTATTTTAGCGTAAGCAGGTGTTACATTAACACCTTTTATTGTTGTTCCATTATTGTTTATTAAACCCATTTTATAATCTCCTTTCTATATCTCATCTATCCACGTTAGTACGCCCTGAACATTTTTTAAAACTTGAGTTTTACTTGCGTCATAGCCCGTCATATTCTCATAATGCGTCTTATCTGTGTAAAGTTTTGTGCTAGGGTTATAATCAGCAGTTGGTGTGTATGAAGTTGTGTTGCTTACTCCTAACGCTTTTGCTTCGCGCGGAATTTCCCAAATTAATTTATTTATATAATAAATATTTGTTACCTCATTGGAGTCATTTACTGTTAATCGTAATTGATATTTCCAATGTTGAGCAGTAGATACTCCATAACTATGACCAGTGTTTTCTGTAAACGCACTAAAAATAAAATCTGGACCAATGGTTGGGAACTGTATAACCATAGTACAAGGTATGTATCTATTACTAGCGTATAAATAAATAGCAAATGGTTCTTTATTAAGTGTGGCTTTATATATTTTTGTCCAAGTTTCTTTTGCAGAACTAGAACTATCATTCCAAGTAACAATATAGACTGGAACTTCTCCACCACCGCCTGTTGTAGCACTTATTACATTATTTTCAATGGTAATATTTTCCCCTGCTGTCAATTGGTCTTGTTTGTTGTTCCAAGATGTTATATTTGCTTCTGTAATCGTTTTAACATAATTTGGCACTGTTGGGTCCGTTTCACTTGTTATAAAACCACTATCATTAGTTAAATCACTTGTTTTTGTAGGTATATTTAAACTTTCAATATCATCTTCTGTGAAATAATCGACACCCTTAACTGGTGTATATCCGTCTTGACCTTTTTCCCCAGTTTCACCTGTTTTTCCTTTAATATTAATTGGGCTAGGATTTGGCAAATCACCATCGTTTGTCCAACTAATAATGCCTTCTTCACTTACATTGGGTATATAAGTTACGCCATTTTCTCCGTCTAATCCATTTAGTCCATTAGTACCATTTTCGCCTTTCTGACCTCTTAACTCGCCACTATCATATTTTTCTTGGAATGTTTCCCCGTCATCAAATGTTATATCATCAGCAGTATAATCTTGTTTTATTTTTAATTCATTTGAAGTTTTATTTCCTAATAATGTTACGCCATTAATCGAAGGTTGATTTGTCAAATCTTCGTAATTATCTGTTCCACCTGACCCACCTGTTCCGTCATATATTTCAACGCTTTTTTGTGTTCCGTCTTTCTTCGTTATTGTGACAGTGGCAACATCATCAATTTTTGTAACATCTATGTCTAAATTATCAACTTGGTTAAGTTTTGTATTTGCAATATCAAGCCATTCATCATAACCTGATGGTGGTTCTTCATTTGCGTTTATTGAGTTTCTAACATTCATATAGAAAACATTGCTCTTAAATATTGGTACGTCAGTTTCCTCAATTCCTTCTGATATTACAAGTTGCATATTAATTGTTCCTTCTTTAGCAATTAAACTCTTTATTGGAAATTGGTAAGTTTCATCAACTTTGTCTAAAGTTTGCCAATATTTTTCTCCATTTTGTTCATACTCAATTCTTGCTTGACCTTCCACAAATTCGTCAACAAAAGAAAATACTAGCATTGATTGTAAATTTTCTCCGTCATTGCCTATACAAGCCTTAGTTAAGTCAACCATTCTAGTATTTTTTGAAATTTTAATTTCAATATTAATCATATCAAATCAACTCCTATATCATAAAAAAATTATAGCATATTGCTATAATTTATGTCAAAATGGTTTTTATTCTTCTTCCCAGTCAGTACCTGCACAATGCCAGTAATTCTCATTTGGTGCATGTTCTTCCATTATTAGTATCGGTTCATCACTAGCGTCACAAATGTAATATCCTTCGCCTATGTATATACAATGTTCGCAATTAACACATGTTTTATCTTCCATTTTAAATTTCCTTCTTAATTACTAAGTCAATAAGGGTTTCATATCTAGCAATTTGTTTGTTTGCTATTCTTAATTTTTCGTTTAAGTCAAGAATTATTTTTTCATAATTAATGTCTTGTGATAAATCTGTTGTTGGTTTTATGTCGCTATCAATAGTTTCAATGTTTTTTTCTTCAATTTCTCCCATTTCTTCGATTTCTTCTGCTTTTTCTGTTTCTTCAAAATCTTTAGTTATTTCTTCAACATTTTCTTCTATCTTTTCGACACTTTCCGTTGTTTCTTCAATTATTTGTTCTTGTTTTTTTGACTCATTAGTTTTGTCAACAAATTCTTTTAAAACCAACAATGTTTTATCATAAGCAGGGTATTTTTTTAGTAATCTTCCAACAGTACAAGCACTTACTCTGATATTTTGTGACAACTGACTTTTTGAGATTTTATTTTCATTCATAAATCCTTCTAAATCAAAGTTTTTATACCATTCATTTATATCGTTTGAACTGTTTATTCTTATATTAAATTCATCATTTAAGTAGTAATATAACTTTGTCAAATTTTCTTTTGTTATACCATTCAAATTATTTGCCCACGAACTTACCATGCTTTGTGAAAACCCTAGTTCTTTTGCAAATTGTTTTTGGTTTGCAAAACCGAATTTTTTTATTTCTTTCTTTAAATCCAAATTTTTAAACCAAAGTTTCATTTCTGCCTCTTTAAGTTTTCTTTCGCTAGGAGTAAGTTTGTTTATTTTGCTTAAATACTCATCAACCCTACTTTTTGGCACTTCCCTTTGCCCATTCTCAACCTCTTTTATAACTTCTTCTTTCACATTTAGTTCTTTCGCTAATTCACTTCTTGTCAACCCTGCTTTAATTCTTTTCTTTTCCCATATACTCATTTTTTTCACTTCCTTTTCTTCTAATTAGGCTTAAATTTTTCCACCAAATAAGCCTTTATTTTTTTTAATTTCTTTTTTTGTTTTTTCTCTATATTGTGGAAATATTATATAAGACATAACATTATCGAAAGCACCTTCTTCGTACCCTAATTTTTCCATTTTACTTCTTAGAGTAGAAACTCTTGCTTTTTCTTCAAAAGCCTTTTGATAACATTTAATTATGCTCTTTTGATGTGTCTTATTCGTTATTCCAATATAGTTAAAATAATCAATAAATTCTTTTTCTTCTATCATTTTATTTCACTCTCCAAAAATTCTATGTACTTATAAATTGCGTTTCTTAAAATCGTACTTTTCGACAATTTCGTTTTTTTAGAAATGTTATCAAGTTTCTTTTGCAACTCGGCAGATACTCTAAAATTAATATTAGAGTTTTGTGTTGAACTTCTTTTTTTTCTATAAAAACTCACGCCATCTTTTCTTTGAACTTTTGAATATTCCAATTTCATCACCCCCTTTAATTAAACATAGCATTAGAAACTATGTATTCTCCTTCATTTTCTTTTCTAGTTATTTCATTGATATATCTAGTAGTTGTATTTTGAGATTTATGATGTAATATTTGCTGTATAGAATGAGTATCCAACCCATTTTGATACATTATAGTCGCACTTGTTCTTCTTGTGCTATGTAGACTAAAACTATCGCTATCGTATCCAAATCGTTTAAAAATCTTCTTTATTTCACTCCTAACACTTGTAGTGGTTAGCCTACCATTTTTATTGTTGTTGCTCGTTGATATAAATATGCTACCTGTAGTCCTATTTCCAATATAATTTTTAATATCATTTAAAACATCATTAGAAAGTTTTACATATTCGTCCTTTTCATCATGTTTTTTACATTGTATCCATAAGACAACCTCTCCATTATGGATTTTAATATCTTCGATGTCTGCCCTAACTAATTCAATACCTCTTATTCCAGTTGTTATTAGTAAACTAAATAAACACTTTTCTCTCAAATCAGTTAAACCATTGTATATTTTTTTTACTTCTTCTAATGATAAAACCTGCTTTTTAGGAGTGTTATTATATTTAGCACCCTTTATATCTACTGAAATATCTTCATACAAGTTATTTATCTTTAAGTATCTAAATAATCTTCTAATCGCTATCATATAAGTATTAACAGTATTACTGGAATAATTTGCTCTTAAATTATCTCTATAAGAAATTAAATCTTCTCTAGTTGGATTTTCTATGTTGTTTTCCTTTAAATATTTTGAAAAAGATAGTATGCCAACTTTATAAGCATTAAGAGTTTTTAAATCAACGTCTAAATACTTAAAAAAGTTATTACTAAATGTATCTAACTCAAATTTTTTCACTTCTTCTATCATTTGTTTTTTCTCCTTTTATTTGCTCTTGTTGATATAATTGTAATACACTTAACAACAAATGTCAACACAAAAAAAGAGAAAAATTATTTTTTTTTCTCTTCTTTAATAAAATCAGATATTTGCTTTTCAAGTTTCTCTAAAAGTTGTTTCTTTTTTAACCTTACATTATTTTGTTCAATTATCGTTGCTATTATAGAAATTATGAAAGCACATAATATCAAAATTCCAAATAGCACCAACAATATCAAAAATATTTCTTTTAAAAAATCTAACATTTTAAATTCTCCTTTCGGTTCTTTTAATAGGGCAATTCTTCCATTTCGTTCTCTCTTAAATTCTGTTGGTAATCTTCTAATGCTTGTTTTGCTTCTAATTGTTTGTTTTCTACAGTTTCAAATTCAGTAATCATAATTGAAGTTATGGGATTATATTTGTCCTTAGGATTTGGTCTTAGGTTTTCAAAACCTTTATAAATTATAATATCTGTACAATTAGGTACTTCTACTCCTTTTTTAAAATTTACTGGTCTATACCATTCAGTAGTAGTTCCGTCATAATTGCTTTGAGATATTCTAATGTTGTAATATGTTTTGCCGTTTAAATCTTTTCTAAAAACTCTATATCTAAAATCTGCTCTTATTTTATATCCAATTGAATGTTCTTCTTCCATATTATTCTTCTAAACTATCATAAAAAGCATTTAGCCTTTTATAATACTCCTCGTCTAATATTTTGATTTGTTCGTACATTGTGTTCCATTCTTCTTTGTTTTTGCTTTCGTATATTGATTTTCTTTTTTTAGATAAAGCGTTTATTAGATATTCGCCATTTAAAGTAGAAACATCTTTTTTTGTTCCGTCAGAACTTACATAATATTTAATTTCTTTTTCGTTTTCCATTATTATCTCCTTTTTTTGTTTTTTCATTACCTTCATTTAGAAGTTCTTGCATTTCTTCTTGGAATTGTTCATAAGAAATTTGTTCAGTTTTTCCACTTTTATTAGAAAAAAACTTTGTATTTTCTAGTTCAGAATTTATCAATTCTTTTTCTAAAATAGTTATTCTTCTTCTTAACTTTGTTCTTTCTTTTCTTAAAGCATTATTACATTCTTTCTCTTGTTTTAAAAAACCTTCTAAATCAGTGCAGTCTAAATAAATTTTAGCATATTTTTCTTTGTACTCTAATAGTTTCTTTTGTGTTTCAATATATGACTGTTCAATTTGTCTTTTTCTTTCTTCAATTAATTTTCTATTATTTAATTCGATTTTATATAATTTTTTATATTTAAACATTTTTCTCACTCTCTTTCTCTATGTGTTGATGAATAAACACATATCTACTATTTTCTTTTTTATTTTTATCAAGCCAATTTAATGCTTGTAATTGGCTCAAATGTGTATCTTTAACTCTTTCAAGATATGTAAAATCACCATTTATTTTTGAATTAATTATTTTTTGGTCTATATCTTCGTCGGTATCGTAGTTTGCTTCGACAAAATACAAATCATAATGTTTTGCTGTAATATGGTCTAATGTGTTAGTGTCGGTTGCATAAAATATTTTAGATTTGTTCTTAAATTCAACATGAATACAACAATTAGGCACATCGTGATATAAATAATCTAATTTTACATTAAATATCCCAATGTTGTACCATTTACCTAAATCAAAAGTTATTATATTTTCTTTTCTGACGCCCAAATTAATTAAATTTGACACCAAATATTTTCCTACAAGAAATTTAATGTTTGGTTTTTCGTAAGCGATTTTTTTTATGGTAGTTGGTAACAAGTGGTCTTTATGTGTGTGTGAAATAAAAATTATTTTGATTTTATTTAATTTGTTTTTTAATTTTGAATAACTAATTCCACAATCCAACATTATGTTTTCGTTTATTATAAGGCAATTACCTTTACTACCGGTTTGTATTATTTCGTATTTCATATTGTAAACAAGTTATACTCATTAATAATTTCTTTTTTAACGTCTTGAAAATCTATTACTTCGCCATTTCTAATGATTTTTATATCGTAATCGTCCATTTTATATTCCAAGTATCTATTAATAGTTTCTTGGCAATAATATGGTTCTAATTCAATTCCTCTATAAATTCTATTATTTTTCATACAACTAATCATATTTGTTCCTAAACCACTAAAACAATCCAAAATGATGTCATTTTCATTAGAAAAATTATTAATTATTTCATCACATAAGACTAATGGCATTAATGCTTTATGAATAGTAGCGTATTTGTTTTGTATGTTTCTTGACACTTTGAAAACATTACTTTTTGTACCTCTAAATTCCTCGCCAATTCTTATATGTTTTCCATTATTTTTAATATTAGTAAAAATATATATGTATTCAAAATCGCTATTAAGAACATTAGGTTCTATTGCAGGTAAACTTGTTGTTTTTTGCCAAATAATTGTATCAACAAATTTTCGTTTCATAATACTCATATAGTCTATCAAAGATATTTTATTTCCAGACGTATGTGCTATATTAAGAAATAAGTATTTTGAATGGTCTAATGCTAAATTAGAACTATCTAAAATTAGTTTTAAATAATCTTCTTCACTTTTAGTATCATTGTTGCTTAAATATTTTTTATTTTTATCTTCAATGTTATTTACATATTTTGTTGTTTGATACTTTGCACTTTTACCACTTTCACAATTATTACCACCAACATTGTATGGAGGGCTAGTAAAACACAATGTTGCTTCCTCATCTTTCATGAATTTATAACTATCATCTAAGGTGCAATCACCACAAAAGATTTTATGCTTTTTATCAAATACAATTATGTCATTCTTTTGTATGAATGCTTCCATAACTATACCTCATCTAAACTTATTTTTTTAGTTTTAGCAATTTTTTCTGATTTCTTTTCTATCACATCGACATCCACAATTTCGTTTTCGTCATATTCAGGACTATCAACATACTCGTAGTCTCCATTTTCTTTAATAACAGCAGTGTCTTTTGTATATGCGTCTTGCATTTCTATACTCATTATTCCCCATTTTGATATTAATTGTCTTAATATTGTTTTAAATGCCATAGCGTCAAAGTCTTTGTACCAAAAACTGCTAAATTTCCACATATCTTTTTCTGGTATTTGCCCTGCTTGTAATTTCCTATAATCAGACAAATTAAACGCTTTTGAATATGTGTCTGCATGAATTTCCATTTCCTCTTTTGACATGTATATTTTTTTAGTAAAACCATTTAGTAATTCAAAATATCCTAAATATCCTATAGTTTTCTTTAAAATTCTTTCTGCTTCGTTTTCTATAAAGGAAAATTCAAATTTACCAGTTTCTTTATTTCTTCCTAAAAGTTCGCCTTCTTTTATTTCGATGACATCAATATCTTTGTATTGCCCACTTCTAATGGCTAATTGTATGTAACCTTTATAACCCATTTGAAAGACTGCTTCTTTTTCACCTGTTTTATTATTTGAGTATGGCACTAAATAATATAACCCCAATTGTGGACTTGGGCTAAGATTTAATGCTTCACCCAATAACGCACCAGTTAAAATTGTTTTTGGCGAACACTCTTGCAAAGAAGGATTAATTGCCACAGCACTACTAATACTTGCTACAAATCTTTTGGCTCTTTCGCTATCGCCTAATGTATTATTAATTAAATTTTTATACATATCACTTTGAATTGCAACACTAAACTTTGGCTTTGTTGCATTTATAGAATTTTGCAATTGATTATTCACTCTTTTCACTCCTTTCATCATATTCTAATATATCTCTAACCATTTTAAAAATGATGTCTAAATCAATATCTTTTTGATTTTTTAGTATTTGTTTAACCAATTTTGCAATTAAACATAAATGTTCCATAGTATGACTGTTTTTGCAATCATATTTGTATATAAAATCATCTGTATTATTTTCATAACTTGTTTCAATTTTTATCATATTTATCTCCTTTATTTAAACTTACAAATTTTTTGTTCAATTACCATAGTTTGTAATTGTCTTTTTAATTCAATTATTTGGTCTTTATAAGCCCAAACAGTAAATGTAACTTCTAATGGCTCTTCAAAGTCAATTTCTTCATTCAATGTTTCTACTATTTCTTTAGGTGCTGTTATTTCTTCATTTAATGCACTTTCTACTTCACTTGTTATTTCCTTTGTCTTTTGTTCTAATATTTCTTCTGCTTTTTTTATATCTTGAAGTTTTTTTAATTCTTCGTGTCTTTTAACAACATCAAGTTTTGACTTTGCAAAGTCAAGAGTTCTGTTATACTCAATTCTTATTTCGTCTGCATATTCTTCTACAGAAATTAATTTCAAATCGTTTGAAATCCTTTCAACAAAAGAAATTATTTGGTCTTTAAGTGATTTCATACTTGCACTAATAGTAATGTTTAAACCAATACTTTCAAATGGAATATTCATAGATTGAAGATTGTATTTTATTGAATACTCTGTGTAGAAATCTCTTAACTCTTTTTCCTTTTTCTCTTTTTGTTCTAATTCGATTTTAGAAATTTTTTCTCCCAATATTTTACTGGCATTTTCTAATTTTAATTTTGTTGTTTCTTCATATTTTTTATTAAAATATTCATAAGGTTTCAAAATATTGTTTTTAATTTCTTTCCTTTTATCTTCTAGCGTTTTTAAAGTGTTATTTATGCAAGTTCTTTTATTTTTTACGAGTTGTTTATTATCTTCGGTACATTCTAATTCATCAAGCCCTTCTAATTCTTTGTCAACAAATTCGCCTAATAACTCTAGTTTTTCCATTATTTTAGGCAAAGTTTCAATTTTTATTATGTCATTTACATTTATTGTGCTATCTTCCATAACCTTCCTCCATACAAAATTCACAAATGTTATCAATTCTAGCAAGTTCACTATTCCCCTTAAATTCATTTGAGTAAATTTGTTTGCAATTAGAACAAATAAATGAATTTTCGCTTTCAACAACTTCTGCTATCAATTTTATTTGTTCTTCATATTTGTCACAGGGTAAGTCTTTTAACTCTTTCTTTTTACTTTCATATTTATTCCAAATATTCCCACCCATACTTTTTTATTTCTCCTTTCTTGTTTAATAATCTTTTACTTTCTATTTCAAAATACAACCCAGCAAATGCGTCTTGGACACCATATTCTCTATTTTTGCATATTTCTATGACATTAGAGTATTGATAAATGGGGTTATCGTCGTGCCATTTAAACATTTCCTTAGTTTGTCTTTCAAAATCTCTATTAACTCTGTGCATAATGAACACATTGTCGGCTATATTAGTCAAATCACTACTACCAGAAATATCTATCTTCCTTAAAAATGCTGTCGATTTTCTAGGGTGGCAAACAAAATGTATATGTATATTTAATCTTTTTGCCATTTCGCTTAATTCTGTCATGAATTTAGTTTGAATGTCATATTTTTGTTCACCATATTGTGCCAAATTCATACTCATTAGATTATCTAAAATTACAACTTTTATATCATTTCTTAACACACAACTTTCAATGCTTTGTAATATTTCCTTTGCGTCGTTTCCGTAAGAATTATCATAGACAAATAACTTATCATTTAGCCATTTATATATTTTTTGTTTATGCACATTTGGTACATAAAAATAATTTTTCTCACTATTATACACTAAATTATTTTTTCCACAAGCATTTAATACTATCCAGTTTATTAATCTTTTGTCAGTAAGTTCTCCACTAAAAATTAAAACTTTGTAATTTTGAGAAATGCTTTCTAAAGCAATTTGATTTAGATACGTTGACTTTGCCGAAGCATTTGACCCACTCCATACACTTAACTCTCCAAGTATAAAACCCTTTATTGAATTGTCTAAATCATTACAACCTGACCTTATAAAAGTTTTTTCTTCATAAGTTAAGTCGATATCATTAATTGTCTTTATTTTGTTGTTCTGCGTATCAGAAATATTTATTAGCGACATTTTTTTCACTTTGTTTTCAAAATCCTCGTAAGAAATATTATTTTCGCTTAATTTTTTATCTAGTTCTTTTATGTAGTCAATTTTAAATTTTTTTAATATAATGTCTTGGCTTAACTTAAATTGTCTTTCCCAGTCGTTTAAATAATACATGTCGTTAGTGATAATATCTATGTATTCTTCAATTGGAAACGACGGTGTAATTCCTACCATATATGCTATATCAACAACTTTTGTATCTTTATAAGACCTAATCATTGTTTCTAATATTTTTGAATTTGTTTTAGAGTATAAATAATTTGGTTTAATTTGCAAAAAATTTATTAATTCATTTTTTCTAAAAAGTAAAGAAATTAGTTCTCTTTCTATTAGTGTCCTTTCTAAGTCAATGTCATTTGCACTCATTGTTAAATATGTATAAGTCCGTTTTCATCAACATAACTTGTATCTTTTACTTCTAGTTGCTTAACTTCGACATTTTTTTCCCAAACACCAATTATTTTAAGTTTCCAATTTTTTACCTTTTTACCTTTTGAGTCACACCAGTTGTTTGCTGAATAATAATCATAAACTTTTTGATAATCAACACCATTGTTGCGTTTTTCACAATACTCTTTTACTTCTTCTAATGTTGGTGGAATAAATTGTTCATTTTTTTTAACCAAAGTATTGTTTTTTTTACTTTTCTTTGTGGATAATAATAATTTATTATTATTATCCATTTCTTTTATATATGTGTTTATATCTGGTATAGGTGTGACATTTTTGCATAATCCATTTGACATTTTTGCATAATCGATTTTACATTTTTGCATAATCGAATTTCCCGTGGGTGTAAGAGCATACCAGAGTGTTCTGTCGTAAGGACTTTTGTTATAATTTCCTATCTTTAATATGCCAATATTTATTAATTTTTTTAATGCTGTTTGTATTTGTCTTTCGGAAGCATAAGGAAATAATTTTCCCAATGCTTTAGAACTATTATAAGTCCAATAGCAGTTATCGTAGTAGTTTTCATTGTTTGCTTTGTTTTTTTCAATCCAAAACCAAATGTTATTTAATAAAATCGCTTCTAATAACCCTAAATTTTCAGCAATATCTACATCAAAAGAATGTTGCATAAGACCTCCTTTTACAAATTAATCTTCTTTTATTTGAATTTTAGGAATTAATCTAATGTGGTCTTTAAAAAATATGACAAAAAAGTCTTTTCCGTAATCATCAACTTCTTTAGGTAAGCATATTCGCCTGTTTTCATCAATTCTTCTAATTACCTTAACTAAAATTTCCTCTTGATTTTCCATTGTTCACCTCCATATCTCCCATATAATTCCATTTTATTCTATTTTTTGTAGTGTGTCAACTAAAAGAACAACATGTTTTGTAAAATATAATTGACTTAATTTAAACGCATTTTTAAGTCCTGTGACGAACGAAATATAAAAAACGACCAATTAGTCGTTTTATATGTTTTCATTCAAAATAGATATGTTTTTTTTATGATTTTGGCACTATTTAATATAAATCTTTTCTCCTTCGTTTAGTTTTATCTTATATTTTGCTGTTTCTTTTATGTCGAAAAATTGTTTATAAGTTTCATTTTCAATTAATTCTTGTTGTAAATCTTTTATTTCTTCTTTTAATTCTTCGTTTTGCTTTGTTAATAAAGTGTTTTCATCTATTAGTTCTTGGTTTTTCTTCGTTAGTTCTTCCAATTTAGCATTTGTTTCATTATTGGTTTCTTGCTTTTCTTCTTTCAACAAAACTTCTAAATATGTATTAGCCTTATCCTGTGCTATCCATTGTCCTTCTGCTATCTTATACCACGTGTATTCACCATTCACTTTTGTTTCAGTGAAGTTATAGATGTTTCCTGTGTCAACTTGTCCTAATATAGTTTGATTTGTTCCAGCACCTGCACGAACATTTACATATTTAAGTGTCTTTACTTGGTCTTTACTTATATCTCTTACTACACTTGGTGTTATTGGTGTGTAGTATTTAACTATACTTTTATCGTCGTTGTGAACGATTTGTCCATCAAAAACATAAGTTAGTGGTAATGGGTCAACTCTATAATTCGTTCCAGTTCCACCTTTGTATATTTCAAAATGAAGGTGGTTGCCCAGACTTTCGCCTGTCGTACCCATTGTTGCTATTCTTTGCCCCTGTTTAACTTTATCCCCCACTTTAACTAATAAACTACCTGTTTTTAAATGTGCATATAATGTGTATTCGTTTCCACCATGATTTATTTTAATAAAGTTTCCCCAACTCTTGCCTGTTGTGTCATTATCTTTGGTAGAATATACTGTTCCGTCTGCACTGGCATATATTGGCTGATTTTTTCCTTCACAATATTTACTATTCCAACCTAAATCAAGTCCATAATGGCTACCACTTTTGAATTTTTGTGTTATAGCAATATAATTCACTGGGTATCTGTGTATCATTATTCATCGTTCCTTTCAAGTTCAATCACTTTTTCCATTGAACTAAATGACTTGAATATTTTATCTTCAAATGCTTTATATACTAAATCAGCACCTATCCATGTAATTAATCCAGCCCATAAACAATTTAGCCAACTTAAATCACTAAAGCATTTAGAAAATAATGTTCCAATTATCAATGAAATTCCTAAACTTACATAAGTTATTGTTGTTTTATTTGTTATCATGCTTTCTTTTATTTTTTGAACTAATGCTGTGGTTATAATACTACTACCAATGGCAACGATTAAAACATTTTTTAATAAATCAAAATCTAACATATTTTCCTCCTATTGTAATTATATCATAATTAGGAAAATAAAAAAATAGAGTTTCTTTCAAAACTCTAGTAAAAGGGGGTTATGATAATTATACCACACTTTATACATTTGTCAATGGAGGTAGCGATGAGATTTGAACTCATGATATTGGTTTTGCAGACCAACTTCTTAAACCACTTGAATACGCTACCATTTAAAAGGAATTTTATTTCCTTTTAACTATTGTTTTATAATATTAGCAAATTTTAGTAATGTCTAACACAACGTTTGATATTACAGCAGTTGTTGTTGTACTAGTGTTTTGTAGTGTGATTATTGTAGGTAAATTAGTTGTAATAGCACAGCAATTAGGGTTCACTACTATATGTCCACTTAAAGTAATTGTTTGTGGTTCATCAGCGTTAGTATATGCTTGACCTATTAAATAGCCAATAGCAGTTCCATTTTCCATTACAGAAAATTCCATGATACCACCACCAGCAACAAGTCCGACTACTGTTGCAGTAACATCATAAATACCTGCTTTATTTATTGCAATCCCATTTCCACTTGCTTGAGTAGCACACCCTTTTTGAGCGACTACACTACCAGCATTAATAACACCAGCAGGTGCAACTATTTGACTAGATACATTTGATAAAATTGTCATTATTTCTCGCTTCCTTTCTTTTTTTCATTTATTAATTTATAAACTTCTATTACCAATAAATCAGTTACTGTCTTAACTTCTTTAGCAATAGCCATTTTATAATGTTCTTCTAAAGTCATTTATTCCTCCTTTAAAATAAAAGAGATAGATTAATTCTATCTCATAAAATTAATCTTATAGGACTACACCATTCTCGATTAAATATTATTACAACTTGTTGGGCAAACATAAGGGTATGTTCCATATCCATAAGGATTTACTTTTGGTACTCCACATAATGCTTGAGCAATTTGTAATTGATTTACTTGTGACTGTAGAGTTTCTATTTTGTTTTGTTGTATTAAATCTCTTGTTTTAGCATTTTCAGCAACAACTGTAGCCATAACATCTTTAGTTAAAAGTTGGTTTTGGCAACAACAATTATCTATCTTGCTACCTAATTCGTATGTAGATTGACAAATCGCATTGCCGATGTTTTGGTTAATGTTTGCTTGTCCAGCAGTTAATTCATTCAATTTGTTGTTTATTCCTGCAAAATTAAATCCTGCTGATAATTCTTCGGTAGTAGCAACATTATTTTTTCCACCAAATCCACCGAAGTTTCCTCCACCGAATAAGATAGCGAATAAGAATAAAGCCCAAATGCCATTTTCACCAAACATACCATTGTTACCACTTAAAAGTGCAACATCAGAGGCAGTTAGCATACTTTTCCCGTCCATTTTTTCACCTCACTTTCTAAATATATATAAATAAACATATTAAATGTTTATTCCAAACTTAGAGGCTTCTTGCTTTATTTGTTCAACGGTCATTCCTTTTTGTTGAGCAAGTTGTTGTATGACTTGTTCTTTATTAGGATTTCGAGCCATTTGTTGAGCCATTTGCCAAGCACTACTCATTTGTGGGTTTTGTGCGATTAGACTTTGCACCATTGCCATTGGGTTGGGTGCTTTCATTAATTGTTGAAATATTTGCATAGCGTTCATTATTTAGCCTCTCCTTCAATTCTTTTATTTCCTGTTCTAAATCGTTAATTTTCAAGTCCTTCTCATCCATAGGAAGTATTAATCCATAAGTAGTAGTTTGCCCCTGTGGGTCACGTATTTTTAACTGTTTATGTGTTAAGTCAATAAATGCTGTTTTCGTAGTAATAAACTGATTTTCGGCTATTTCTCCTTCCTTTAAGAATTTAGCCATAAATAAATCGTTTTGGGGCATTTGAGTAGTAAAAATATTGTTTATTGGTTGGTTGTTATTTGGCTCTCTGAAGCCTGTAAAATAAGGGTTATTGAACATATTTAATCTTCTCCATTTCTTCTAACCTCTTTATTATTTTTTCCAATCTGTTTTTTATATCACTGACTTGAATTAAAAAAGAGTGAGTATAATGGCAATCCATACTTGTTTTAAAAGCATTTTCAACCATAATATCCCACTCCTTTCTGTAATCCATAGGCTATGTGATATATCTTGACTACAATACGATTATTTCATTATATGAGAATAATAAAACGCAAAAATATCGCAAAAAAATACACTATTTTTCAAGTGCATTTAATTTACTTTTTTCTAATTCTATATACATGTTATATAAATCTTTTATTTTTCTGATTTCATACCCAACAGTTCTTTCGCTGATACTTAAATTCATGCTTATTTTCGTTATACTTTCTTTGTTTAAAAGCATATTTAATATTTTTATTTGTTCTTCACTTAGTCTTATTTTTAATAAGAAATCATCATAAATAACTTTAATTTTCAATTTTTCTATCATAGTTCACTCCTTTTTCTGTATATAATACACACTTTTTTTTGAAATAAAATGCAAAAAAAATGAAAAAATGTGTAACATTTTCGTATTAATTTGTGTAATTTTTGCGTAAAAATCTTCAAAAAAATAAAAAATACATTTTCATATCATGTATTTTTTTGTCTTTTCGTAAATTTCTTTTCTTCTATTCTGTATTGTTCTTTCGCTATAATTATATTTTTCGCCTATTTCTTTGCATGAATAACCATTTATTAGGTCTTTTATTATTTTATGTTCGTCTTTCTTCTTATTTAAAATATTGCTTCTAATAATGTGTTTAAACAATTCTTGTTCGTAATTAAATGTGTATTGAAACATTTTTGCCAAAAATATCACTTCTTTCAATAAAAAAATTTGAGATATATAATATATCTCAAACTTAGTTTTGTCAACATTTATTTCAATATAAATCCAAGAACAAAACTTAAAATTGCCGTTATTAATGCTATTAATATTTTCATTTTCATATCATCATAGTTTCGGTTGTCTTTTAAAATTGTTCTTTCATCAAGTTTAGACGACAAGTTTTCAACGCCTTTTTCTAAATCACTTATTCTCTTATTTATATTTGCTCTTTCTTCTTCTTGCCTCGCATTACTTCTACTTATCGCTTCTTTCCAATTGTTGGTTACGGTTTCCAAAGATTTGGTTACATTTTTTAGTTCAATTACAATAGTTGCTAAATCAGTAGTGTGTTTGTTAATTAGTTCTTGGTTTTTTTCGCTTTTTAATTCTAGTTTATTAAATCTTTCTTCTAAATTTTTAACTCGTATCTCTAGTGTTTCCATTTTTAATCTCCTCTTACGCAACCCTTTTCCAATATGCAACTACTTGATATGGTGGTACGTTACCATTATTTGGTGAACTGCTAAAATCTTCTCCTGCTTTTGACCCGCCTGTTGGAGATATTGTGTGAGTATGCCCACCATTACTCCCAGAGTATGGTGTTCTAACCTCTCTAACACTCGCTCCTGAAGCATAACTTTCATACAAATTGCTATACCCACTTCCACTCGCATTTCGACCTAAGCCTATGTGATAGTGGCTACCGTCACCAGATATTGCGTGTGTGTGAGTTTGTAAAGACTTGCTACCACCCGTTTTCCCTATTTCATTAAAATCTTCATCCGTAGGGTCATATCCAACAGGAAACATGCCGACCAATTCTCTTTCCCAAGTAAAACCTAAGTAATTTGAATAGTCTGTATTTGTAAAATCAATAAAACCCCTACCTATCGGATATAATATATCAAATATATCTTCTTTATTCAAATATAACTTTCCATTTATTTGTAAGCCCTCAGCCAAAGAGTCGTCAACAACATCATTTATTGCATATTTATAACCATTAGAACTTTTAGCATAACTATCAAGTACATATCCATCTTCAATTGTAGAAGTTACATAACTTGTTTGATTAAATGGTATGTTTGTTATTCCATCTTTTAAATACACTTGAATATCATAAGATATTCCAAACTCGAAATTGGTGCTAACGCCATCGCTATATATTTTAATGTTTTCTGCTATTAAATTATCTACACTTTGACCTTCTATTGCTACTTTGACAGCACCTAATAAATCAAACCACTCGCTATATTCACTACTACTATGTTCTTTTACTCTATATTTAAACTCTGTTATAGTGTTGTTTCCATTACCAAAATTGCCATTCCATAATTTTGCTTTAAAGTTTAAATAAACTTCTTCACTAACTCCATTTTCTCTTGATGTAGTTACTTCACTTAAAATAGGCTCTTTATACTCAATTAATGGTATAGTAGCAGTTATAGAACTACTAAAATTTCTGGTATCAACAACGGAAACTTTAATGCTACTTGTGTTTACATTATTTAGTGTATAACTGGCAACATCATTTAAAACTTCCATTTCGTTTGTATCATTTACCAAAACTTTTGATAATTGTGCGTTATATTTGAATGTTGCTATAGGGCTTAATTCAATTAATAAATTTGAATACCCTTTTATATAATTTAATCCATTAGTCAGACTTTGAATTATTGTGTTAGCCTCGCTCGTTGAAATAGAGCCTGTTATTAATGGTTGGGTGTCTTGAGTTGGTTTCATTTTTGCTGTGATACTTGCCAAAGAATAACCAATCAATTCCTCACCATTATATGTTTCTAAAGCCATATTACATTGTGTGCTATCTTCATTATATGCGAGTGAATTAAAAATGCTTTGTTGAATATCATTATATATTTCAATTATTTGCCCATTTACAGGGTTTTCAATTTCTATTGCTGTTTGTATATCAGGAAAATCAACTGTTAATTTTTCTGTAAAACTTTCTGCATACTTAGTAAAACTAATTGGCAGACCATCTTGAATATAAAATTCAGTTGGCATACCACTAAACTCACTCGCTCTAGGTATAGTTTTTAAATCAAAATTACCAGTAGAAATTGTTTTGTCTTTAGGCATATAACGGTATCCACTAGTATTTGATTTGAATGTGGCACTCATATTTATATTTAACGTTCCATCGTCGTTATGCTTTATATCCTCTGTATAACTTTGAACTTGTACCCAAACTCCGCTATTATTAGTTGGCAAAGATGATATTGAATTAGAAGTAGAAATTAAGCCACCATTTCTATATATATAAGTTCTAGGGCTTGTAAATTGGCTCCAACCCCAAGAATTTCCGTTTGCCCTTAAATATACTTTATATGTTAAATTAGAAGTGTTATTTTCTATACTCTGACTGTTTAAATATACTTCTAATTTAATTGAGTAAGCAGTGTTCGTATAACCCTGTGCAGACATACTCCCTTCAACACTTTTTATTAATTCAACCATAATATGCCTCCTACTCTATATATCTAACATATACACCGTTAGATAATTTTTTTGTTATAAGACCATTTTGGTCTGTTTCTTCAAATTGACCTATTTTAGAAAACGTACGATATTCATTTAGATTAAATGCTATTTCCTCTTTATAATAGCCAGTTATTTCATCTTCATCAATATACATTTTGTAGTCACCTTTTTGTATTTGCAATCCTTTATCATCGAGTTTATAATTTTGACCATAACTTTCGTTTTCGTTTAAACTCCAATCAGTAGCAGATGTTCCATATTCTAACTTTATATCGCCCATTAAGACATTCCCTGTTACAGGTATTGTTGGATATTCTCCATCAACATAATATTGTGTGTTATCAACAGCGTTTTGATATGTATAAGGTAGCAGTTCCCACTCATCAAATGTTCCGTCTGCATTATATTTTGCATAATATATTGCGTCAGCACTTGGCTTTGCCCAATATAAACCTTTCTTTGGTTCTGGCTCTGTTTCGCTAATCACAGAATAGCCATCACTAAATCCTAACGCTATTGGAGCATTATATAATGTTCCATATATTGATTTAGCATTAAGACTTGGCAAACTTCTTTCAATGTAAAATATATTTTCGTTGTTCATGAATGGAGCATAATATGTCCCGTTATTGTCGAATATTTTGTTTCCAACTATCGTCCAATTCCCCTCGCTATCTTTTGTTTTTAAAACATTATTAGTTGTATCAAACCAATATGTTTGATTTGTTGGTTCTGTTTCACCATAATACCCTGTAACCACATCTTTTTGTGTCAATATAGGGAATGTAAACTCTATTTCTTCTAAGTCGCTATTGTAACTTCTTAAAAAATCTTTTTGAATTGCATATATAATATTATTTAGGTTAGTCGAATTTATAATTTCATCGACATTTTCTGTGAACGCAACACTCAAATATCCATATTGTAAGTTGTTCTGCACTTTGCAAGAAAATACCAAATTTTCCATATTTGGATTTATTATCGTTGGTTTAGTTGATGTATAAGCGTCGGCAACTAATCCAACGCTTTCGTCTGTATATTTTGTGAAATTTAATGCTTTTTGTGATAAAAAGTTGAATTTTGTAAACTCGTTTTCTAGTATATATATATGGTTTGTTTGGTATCCTTCGACTAGGTCTTTCCTAGTGTAAGTAGTTTGCACCCATTCAATCCCGTCGTTTCTGTAAACAGTGCCGTTTGTATATTCTCCATTATCTTGAGTGCAATACCACCAATTGTATGGTGCGTCTAAACTTGGTGGAGTTGCCTGTTCTATATAAACAGCATTAGGTTGCCAACCCCATTGGCTTAAATCATATAGTGCTGTTCCATACAATAAATTATTTCCACTTTTGTTTATTTTTGCTTCTAATCCTTCTGCTGTTATAGATAAATTTGTAGACAAGTTATGAACATCATTTTCAATGTCTGTAATGCTAATATTTAAACCTTCTACAGAATTTTGGACTTGTGATATTTGTTCACCATTTTCATCGACCTCGCCTGAAACTAAAGTTAAGGTCGCATTTACTTGGTCTATCTCGCTCTTTACATATCTTTTTAAAGAAGAATTGTCACCCTTTAATGACACATTTTCTGTTCTTTCTTCTAATCCAATTTGCGTATCGTAATTGACCGTAATTACACCTGTATATGTTAATGTGTAAGTAGCCAATGTCCTAGCGATTACAGGCTCTCCTTCTTGGTAGTTATCATACACCTCTAAAATATCATAGGGGTCTATTGCTGGGTTTCCAATTACTTTGCCTGTAGTGAAAGAATTGATTTCAAAGTTTTCTACTAATTGCAAAATATTATTTATGTGTTCTTGATTATTTATATATGGGTTTGAAGCATTTATAAATAAAGTATCATTATTTTTGTTACCTGCTTCAAATTTTCTAATTCCATCTTCATATACAACCCTAGTTATCTTATATGGTGTGGCGTTTGTATATTTTTCCAATAGTCTTAATGGTATTCTTTGTGTTGTCAAATTGTTTAAATAAACAAATATTAATTTCCCATCTCTATTTATTTTTGGAATTGCACCACTTTGTTCTGCCAAATATGATATATATGTTCTTGCAGTAATAGTGTTATCATAAGTTCCAATTAAATCTGTATCGTTTAAGAATGTTGTAACCAATGTTTCTACTCCTGCTTTTTCGCATATATCATTAAATATTTGCAGTTTAGTTGCACTTCCACCGTTATTGTCAATTAATTCTTTCCCATTATAATTAAAGTCAAACTTTGAAGCATTATCTAATAAAGAAATTGTGGTTTTGCCACTATCTGTGGTAGGAGTGTTTCGTAGTAAAAACACTCCTATAGGCACTTCTTCATACACATCATTTACCAATGTACTAATTGAAATTTTAATTGGATTTTGTATTATATTCAAATCTATGTCATGCAATATTAATGTTGCCTGTGTTGACACAAAATTGTCTAAAGAAAAACTTTTTGAGCCTTCTGGTATAATTCTATGTTTTACAGTCAATTTTTCGCAATATATATCTGCGTCTGTTAATTCTGTGTTATTAAACCATATTCTTAATTTATGTTTTGCGTCACCACTATATATTTGTTCTAAATAATCATTGCTAACTATGAACGCCATAAAATCACTCCTCTACAAATCCAAATGTTACATTTTGATATATATTTTTAAGTGGGTCAACAGGGTCAATGTAATATTTTGTGTATTTAGGACTACTACAATACATTTTTCTTGTTATTATAGCCCATTCAACTTCATCGAAAAATGTGCATTGAAACCATACTGGACTTCTAAGTTGCATTAGTTGCTTCATTTCAGCACCTGTCATTGTTGCTATATTAAAATCTAATGTTTTTACATCGTGCCTTACTCTGTTTCTTATTGTATATCCTTTTGTATTTGTATATGCGTCTAAATCTACGTCGTTTTGCCCTGCGTCATGAACAGGCGTGTATGGGAAGGCAACGCCATTTACATAAACTTTATCATATTCATAATTCATAAAATCAGCCTCCTATCGTAAATGGTTTCCCATTTGCTTTAGCCATATCTTGCATATTGTTTATAACGTGTCTTGCAACTTCTTCATCACCAACTTGTATTATAAATGTAGCATTATTCATACCTTTTGCACTCGCTAATTCGCCTTTAACTAAGTCTAGCATTTGGTTTTGATTAGCGACAAAAGTTTGCCCTCCTATATGCCCTACTAATTCAGCACCACGCTCGTTTGCAACAAATAATTGTCCTACTGGAGGTAAACCACCGTTAGCGTATCTAGGCATATATTTAAACGTAATCAATTTTTCATTGACTTTGATTTGCCCTCTAGCAAATCTTTTTACCATTTCGTCATCAACATTTACTTTTAATGTTGCTGTTGCGTCCAAACCTCTCCATGCACTTCCTAAATTTGTGAGATTATCTTGTACTGTGTCATTTAGTTCGTCCATCAATGTCTTAAAACTTTTACGAGTACCCTGTTCAGTTTTTGTGATTAATTTTATTCCTTCCTCATATCTTCCAATCGAAACCAAATAAGCCCCCTTTTCATAATTGTCGGCTTGTTTTCTATATTTGTCTAACTTCTGGTTTAAATCTTCATAACTACTAGCCACTTCTGAATTTCCTTCTACCCATTTTTCCTGAGTCATTCCAGCCACTTCAGATGACTTTAACATAGAAGTTTGTAGTTGTCTTTCTTGTTCATCAATTAAATTTTGTAATTCGATTTGTTGCTCTAAACTCTCTAAATATACTTCTTTATATGCTTCCTGATATGTTTGTGCCCTTAACTTTGCACAATAATTGTCTATTTCCTTTTGCAAGTCTTGGTATGATGTTATTTTTTCACCATTTTTTGTTATTGTGTTTCCAGTTACTGTGTATTCAGTTCCCAATAAATCGTTCAAAGTTTTTATCTTTTCACTTACTAATACAGTAGAACTTATTATATTACCATTTGCGTCAATATAATCTTTTAAACTTTCTACAACTTCCCTCGCACGATTTGTTTGTGCTTCTGTAACAGCAACTTGCTCATTAGCAGTATCTTTTACTCTTTGCATACTTTCATCTAATTCGTCCAGTTTTTCTTTTAGTTTCTCACTTTCTGTTTTATTAGAAGAAAACCAAGTTACTAGCCCTATTAAACCAGTAATTAATAATGATAAACCACCTGTTGCAATTCCACTCATAGTGACACCAAATATTGTCATAGCAGATGTTAATGTTGCAAAAACACCTGTTGCAGTTAATGCAAATCCAATTATGGTTTGTAATGAATTAGAAAGCGTTAATCCACTATCACTAATACTATCGAAGGCACTTGTTAATACGGATATGCCTGTTGCAGTCGTTATTAAACTTGCTATGCTTAATTTTAATTTATCAGAGGTATTTAATGTAGATTTCATATTAGATACAAGAGTTTCAAAACCACCCTTACCAGTAACTTTGCTTAAAATTGTTCTAAAATTTTTAAAATTTGTAGTTACTGTCTTTATTATTTTTAATTTTGAAAATGCGTTAATAATATTGCTTAGGATTTTATAAAGACCTAGACCAATGAATATTTTAGCAACTGCATTTAAGTCATTATACCAACTAACAATGTTCTTTAGCGTTGTTCCAATTCCCTGATATTTAAAACTTATATCTCCTGTTAATGGGTCGATTTCCTTTGTGAAACCTAACCATTCCATTATACTATCTCTAATTCTTGTCGCTTTCATTTCTACATCTGTCAACTTAGAATTATATTCATCAAAAGCATCATTAAATGCGTCTAATATATCTGGGTCAATGCCACTACTAGCACCAGCAGAAGCACCACCGGACGATGGTGTAGTTATAACATTAAGTTTATCAAAACCTCTTAATCCTGACTTTAACTTTTCTGCACTAGCACTAGCACCGTTTAAACTTTCTTCTAAATCCAACACACTATCAACAGTTCCAGCAAAATAATCATAATCTCCAAGACTAAATCCTAATAATGAAGCAAATATGTTTATAATTTCTGTTAAAGTCATTAAAATCGCATTTAAGTATGGCAATATTTTCCCTAATAATGGCAAAAGTAAATTACCAAGCGAACGAGCAAATCTTTCCCATTGTTCTGACAAAACCCTCGTTTGGTTGGCTGGGCTTTCAATAGTCCTACCAAAGTCATTGGTTGCTTCGCTTAATTGTTGTGTTAGTGAAACAATTGTTATTAATCTTTTTTCAGCATAAGATAAATTGCCTATATATCTATCTATTCCTAACGTATCTAGTGTTTGTTGCAAAGTAGCCATAGTAATATCTCCACCAGTTAATCCTCTTACTGGTTTTGTTTGACCTGCCATAGCACTTTGTAACACACTACTTGCCCTTTCAATATCTGCATTGTATAAAGAAGATATATCTATTGACATTTGTGTCAATAAAGTAGATAATTTATTACCTGTTTCTGTAGAAACTCCCATAGCATTAGCAAGTTGTCTAAAAATACCTGTTGTTCTAACTAACCAACTTTCGTCTAAACCATACATTTCTGACAATTTATTTACAAATCTATCTGCTTCTTGATATAATCCATCAAAAGCAACTTGATATAAGTTTATATTTTCTAAGTATGAACTACTTTTATCTATATAACTCATTATAGTAGTTGTTGTTCTTTTAATTGCATATGTATATGCAGACAGTTTTGAAACACTAAATGCTTTAGTCAATGATTTCTCCGTTTGTGTTGCTCGTTTAGTGGTTTGGTCTAACTTTTGTATTATAGTATCTAATTGCTTAGAATAATCTATAAAACCTGCGTTAGTTTGTATATTTAATGATTTGGGCATTTTTTTGATTACATTATTAATGCTTTTTAACCTAGTTTCATATTCTTCTAGTCTTTTAAGGTTTGTAATACTATTCTTTATTTTTAACGAAAGGTTTGTTTCATTATTCATTTTCTATCTCCTTTCTTTTTTAAATTTTCCAAATATCTTTGTTTTATAGTTCCAAAATAAACAAAGTCTTGTTGGAATTGTTCAAAATTTTTGATTTTATCTAATTCTTTTTGTTTCTTTTCCTTTTGTAACTCTGTAAGAGGTTTAGGCGAATATGGTTCTATCTTTGTGTGGTCTTTAGACCCTTTACATAAACCTGCAACTATATTACCTATAAATTGTTTTAATGACATAAACAATTTACCATTTCCTTCATAATTGTATAACCCCTGCAACCAACATTTGTAGTCTAATTCCTCTAGTTCTCTTTTCTTCTTATTAATAAAAGAAGTACGGTATGAAACGAATAATTGTGGGTCATCTTTCCAAAATTCATTTGCACTCATACCGTACTCTATTGCTTGTGGAAAAAGATAATTACAATAATATTCATAATAAGAATTATTATATTGGCTAAATATATCTTCTTCGTTTTCTAATTGTTGGTCTGGGGTTTCAAGTTTTTTTCATCTTGCCTAATATCAACACATTCCCCTAGATATTTCAAAAGTTTTTCTATTATAAATTGTGCTTTTTGTTCATCTTCAATATATGGATTTAACAATCCTTCAACCTGAGTAATAGTTAATTGATGGTTTGGATATAGCCAAATAAAGAATGAACGAACTAGCATTTTTCTTATAATATTTTCTTTTGTAGATATTCTATTTTCTAATTCATCATCAGAAACCGTATTTTCTAGTGGGTTATAGTTATCATCAATTTCATCGACATATTCATACAACGGCGTATTTAATATAGCCATCGTTTGATTTATGTTACATATTTTATCTATTTGAATAAAACTATCCCTGTTCAACTCCAATGTATATTCTTTTCCATTTAATTCTATTATTTCATTTCTTTTCATTATAATTATCTCCTATTATTTATTTATTCTGCGTCTTTAACAATTACTAGAATACTTCTTTCAAATGAAGCATAACCCTCTTTAGCAACTGAAATAGTGATTATTGCACTACCACTTGTAACACCTGTTATAGTTATAGTGTTTCCAGTTGCTTGAACTGTTGCAACACCTACTGTGTCTGATGTAGCAGACACTGTTGCGTCAGAAGGGTTTGTAGTTACATTGACAACATAAGTGCCAGTTCCTTCTATTGTGGCAGTTCCGTCTATTGAATTTGTTATTACAGCAGTATCTTCGATTAAATCATAGCAATTATCTATATATTCATCTTTTGTACTTGGTGTAATAGTCATTTCACCCTGTTCTAGCCCACCTACATCTGTATTATTTGCTTTATAACTTATAGTTCCACTATATTTGAAACCTGTAAAGTCTGGTAAAAATCTTAAAAAGTCGCAAGTTTTTCCTTTATATGACTCCAAAATCTTAATATTATCTCTGTGCAAATAAAATGGCATTGTCTTTTGTGGGTTTTCAGTTCTACCCTCAACACTTGTTGCTTGTGGGTTACCAATAGCAGTTTTATCAAGTTGTGCTGGTGTTGAACCATTTTCACCAGTACCAGTTATAGGTAATAACAAACTATATTTACCATTTGCTTTTTTGATGTACAAACCACTGCCTGTGTGTTCGCTTAATGCTCTATCTTCGATTGAATTTAGAGCAAACATTTGTAAATTTAATTTCATATTATTAATCTCTCCTTATCTTCTTATAATATTTCCTCTAGCCTTCCCTATATAGCATTGGAATTGCATTACTTGTCGCAATATACTTGTGTCAATATTAGGAACAGGCTTATTTTGGGTTTTTTTCATATTTAGTTTGTCTACAAAGTATTTTTGTGTAAGCCACACAAGTTCATCTATAATTACCTGTGAAGCAACAACAATATTTGTTCCTCTTGTTTTGTTTTTAGCATAAAAATTTAAAGTAAAATAATATGCTTCATATTCTTCAATTTTGTCAATGGTACATTCATTCGTCGAAATATTATCACTAACAATACATGTGACTAATGGAAAGTGTGTGGAAGTATTAGTGTTATATTTAACAACTCTAGTTCCGTATTTTGAATTTGTTTCAATATATGTTTTATAATCATTGTATATATTGTCAATTTTATCGTACATATATCTAACCTTCTTTCTTGAAATATTCTTCAACCCATTTTTGTAAATTTTTTTCAATTTCTATTGCTGTAAATCTATATATTTCAAACCCACCATAGCCTTCATACAAAATGCCACTGCTACCAAAAACATTCTTTGGTAAATACCATTTTTCTCCTCTTCTGTGTTTGGAATGACTTGGTGGTTTATATTGAACTGTATTATATACTCCAACACCATACTCAAATGCCAAACCTAAATTAAATTCACCATTATCATATCCACTAGTGTCAAACGGAAGTATATTATACTTATCGGCAGGTATTCTTGCGTCATTGTATATTTCAAATCCATTTCTTATATCTCTAATATGATTACCATTTATATAAGTTTCAATATCATTGTCATTTGAAGTGCCACCTTTAAGTCTTAAAGATATTACATTTTGTAAAGTCGCCCAGCATTTTTCTTTTAAAAACGCTTGAAATTTCAAATCACCAACAGATAATTGAAATTTACTTATAAATTGAATATATTTTTCAAAATCTTCAATTCCTTCAAAATTGAATGTTGATTTTAGCACTTATTTTTCTTCCTTTTCTTTTTCCGTATAGTTTTTTAATCTTGATGTATAACTAGTGTTATCTTTATTTTCGCCAGCAATTACAAAATCACCTGTATTTATGAAGTCACTAGCCAAAGACTTTTTAACTTCTTTTATAACACCTGTTTTTTTATACATTATCTTCGTAGTTTCCATAGTTTTCCTCCTTTATAATTTCCTCAAATAAAACCATTATTTTCGTATTTTGCTCTTTACAAGTTTTCACTACATAATTTGCATTATCACCATTTACCAGTTCTCCTTTTGGATTTGCACCATACAAATATGCTAAGTCAAACTCTTTAATCGTGCCTCTTTCGGTATAATTTATAAAACATCTTACTATTTTACTTTTAGTTTCACCGTATTCAGCAATATAAGCCTCTAGGCTATTCCCTACTAATGGTTGATAATTTTTCATACCATAGAAAAATGGTTTATCGTAAGTAACTATTTCATTGTTGTAGTCATCTATTTCAACACTCTTTTTTTTTGCAATATAAATGCTTTTATTTGCATTAGAAATTGTATCAAAAGGGGCATTAAACATTAGTATCACCCTCGCTTTCATCTTCTACAATTATATATCCAACCATAGGTTCAATTTCACCTCTTAGTTCGTAAGATATATAACTGCTATCTCTAGTCCAAGAAAGACCATTTTCAGCGTAAGATTTCATACCTACTGTTCCAATGCCCCTATAGATTTCTTCACAACATCTTAATTGCCAATTATTGTATTTTTTTGGCAATTCTAAACTCGTATAGTCTTGATAAGGAAACCTTAAAGATAGTGCAATATGTTTGCTATCATCTAATAAGTTTGATAATACTTGCAAATATGTTTCATAATTGCCAAAGATTTTCTCATCATAAGCAATTCTTTTTTTTAATAAATTTATTTGGCTATCCATAAGACCTCCTATTTTAAAACTAACCTCTTGAAATTATACGAGCAACTGGTATTAATTTATCATCAACATAAACCTTAGTTGGAGTTGAAGCGTCATTTGCTAATTCCCAGTTTGCACCATTTTCAAAGTCTGTATTTTCTGGTGAAACTTTTGTAGTTGTTTTATAAGAAATATATGTAGGAACTATCATTTCTCTAATTCTTGAAATAAGTTCTGTTTTACCACCTTTTTCTTTTGCACTACGTACAATTTCATTTGGTGTAACAACACCTAAATTTTCATATTCAAAGAAACCTTTTTTGAATACATAAGAAACATATTTAGTAACAGCAACTACATAATCATTAGCAACAACATCAGCAGGGTAGAAATCTCCTTTTTTAACATCTGCTAGGTTTATATCGCCTTCGCCAGTTGCACCACTTGCTTTAACTAATAAAGCACCTTCGTCAGCCTCTGTTGCTTCTTCATATCCATTTAATACAGGCATATCATCATCAACAATAACTAATCTTCCGTTAAATGTTCCTATAGTTAAATCTCTTTCAATTCCTTCGCTATCAGTGTACTTTAAGAAATTAATTAAATTTAAACCTTCTAAATTAGTAGAAACAAGACTGTGAGTGAACATAACATCTAAGTTTTGCTTTTTATCTCCTAGTGCTTTTTGACTTGCTCTATTTAAAGTATCTGCTTGAAGGTTTCCTGCTTCTTCGTAAGTGTGTTTTTCTACGAAAGCACCATTTACTCCACCAGTCATGCTAAATATACCTTTTAATATTGACAAAGTGGTTTTTTGTCTTTCTCCATCCCAATAATCTTTAACTTCTTGAGCCTCTGCTTTAAAGTTTGTACCAGTTATTTCGCTAGTAAAATCATATTCTCCCCAAATATTTGCTCTACCATAGCATATTTTAGTTTGCATATAAGTAGGTCTTTCGTTTCCATCGCCAATATCAGTGTTACCATCATAGTTCACTGGTGTTCCACCAATTCTTCCTTTAATTGGTTCTGTAACAAAATATCCACCTGCTTGTTCGCTCATTTTAGAACGATATTTATTTACATTTGTAAATAGTCCATTTTTAATTAATGAATTTTCTTTTGTACTTGGTAAAGTTTTCATATACTTTTCAAATACATTTTCATTAAAAATTTTATCTCTAAATTTCATATTTTTTCTCCTTTTCTATTATAGTTTTTCAAATTCTTCTGGGTGTTCATTCATAAACTTTTCTTGTTCCTCAGCAGTCATTTCTGAGAACTTTTCAAAAGTCATAACATCCTCGTTTTGCTTAACATTTGATAAAGTAGGCGAAATATCCAAAGTAGATAAGTCCTCTTTTGTTTTTTTCGCAACGCTTTCTTTTAAACTAGAAAGAGTTTCTTTCATCTTTGTTGCTAATGCAATAGTAACATCAGTGTCCTCAACAACTAATTGAGAAATTAATTTATCATCTAAATCTTCTCCAGCAAGTATTTCTTTTGCCTTTGCAGTATTTACGATTATTCTTGATTGAGCCAAATTTTTGTCTATTTCTTTTTGCTTTTCAGCGATTTTTTCTTGTTCAGACATATTTGCCTTCTCTATTTCGTCGAGTTTGCTTTTAATTTCATCATAGTCGTTTTTCTTTTCCAATTCTCCTTTTAGTAAATTAATTTCATCATCTTTCTTCTTTGATATAGAATGAAATGTTGATAGGAAATTTGTTATTTGTTCCTCTGTTGCCCCTTCACCTAAAATTTTTCTTGCTTCATCTCTTGTCATCTATTTATCTCCTCCTTAACGAATAGTTTTTAACGTAAAACTAACAAAACATAAGAGATTATATATTTACATTTGATAATGCCCAAATGTTAAAGCCGATTTGTTGGTCAAGGCTAATGGATTTGCACCACTTTCTTTGGGTTTGGAGCCCAATGTTTTTCTAATTAAACTAAGCCAAGATTAAGAGCATTATTGCTCTTGATTTTGTAATTGTTCTGTGTCTTGAATTGTATTGTCTTGTTGCAAATTGTTGTTTCTCATAGACAATTCGTTTGATATTTCTTGTTGCTGTTTAATATATTCTTCTTGAAGTTTAGTTACAGCAACAGGGTCTGAGAATAAACCTATTACAGCGTTTGCAATTTGCGGTGGTATTTTTGCTGTAGCCAAATTTATTAAAGCCTGTGTTTTAACCAACAGATTATCGTTTAAATCTCTGCTAAACTTAATATCTATATCACTAATTTTTAGATTTTTTATTTCACTGTCTTTAGCGTTTTTACATATTCTAAGTATTACTTTTAGTGAATTTCTATCGCATTTTTTAAATGCTTTTTCTTCGTTGGCAACCCTTATACTAGCACTAGTAAAACCCTGCCCCGTAAGCATGGCTTTGCCAGTTTCTGCATTACTAAATTCCCCACTCTGATTTGCTTGTGGAACACTTAAAATACTATGTAACGCACTTATTTTTCTTAAATAATATATTTGTGTGTCTAAAGACTTTAGTCTGCTTTGTAGTAATTCGACACTTGCCTTTTTATTGTCAGTAGACTTTATAGAAACAGCACCATATTCTTTTATAGCGTCCATTCCCTCTTTATTTATTTCAGCATTTGTGAAAACCATAATAGAGTTTACGAAACTTTCTATGTCATCTTTATCCAAATTTTCAACATAATTAATGTCGTCAAATATATCTTTACCTATTTCTAATAAACTCATTCTTTGTCTATTCAAATAATATTCTGTAATGTTATGTATATTGTGAATTAATGGTTTTCTGTCAATTATTCTCAATTTACCAAGTTTATTATCAATCCTATAAAGTGCGTTTCTAGTATAAACAGTGTATTCATCGTAATATTTGTTGACCAATTCTTTTTTGTTAGTTTCTGGGTTAATTTCTTGAACTATATATTTTTTACTTGTTTCTACAAATGATAACAGTTGCTCTTTATTAATTGAACTAGAATACACAACTTCGGTATTTAAAACGCTTAAATTTCTCAAATCAAAAGGTGCCTCATCATCTTCACTTATTGGGCTTCCCCAGACATATCTAAAACCTCTACCAACAGTAAAAACATCTTCATATATATCTAAGTCTAATTGGTCTTTGTCCTCATAATTTACATAATTGTTCAAAGAAGTTATTTCTTCGTTAGCAACATCGTCTAGTGGGGCATATTGAATAGGTTTCCCTAACAAAAAGGATTTTTTCCAATCTTGAAAAGCCCACGCCCAATTTTCTACACCTGTGTTATTTATATCAGTTCTTGTTAGTTTGACTTTATTTTTTATATCTTGGTCGCCATATAAATATGCGATTAAATATTTGCTTTCGGTTTTATTTATTTCGTGTATATCAATACTGTTTTCCAAAATATCCAATACTTTGCTTTCGATTTCTTCTTTAGTACCACTTAATAGTTGTTTTTCTGTGTAATTTGCGTATATAGTAGTTCTACCAAAAGTTCGCATATATCACAACTCCTCTATTTAGTCAATACCCTTCTACAATAAAACTATACGATATTTCAAAATTAAAGTCAACACAAATGTTTTAAAAGTATTGTCTGACAAAAGGTAAAGGTTCAGCCTTTTGAATTATTGCGTTTTCATTTATTATTTCACTAGAGAACATAGCACAACTATCTGGTGCGTCATCATTAGTGTTTGTTCCACCATTGTTGTATGTTGTTAAGTTATCCATAAACTTGCCCATATCGGTATTTATGCCATACATACCTTTTTTAGGAAAAACCAGTTGTTTTTTAATAGAACCTTTTTCGTACTCAATTCTTGCTGGTTTAGGTACAGTATTATACTTTTCTATAATTTCACAAAATCTAGCATTTTTACTTTCTAACCTATCGTTTATAGCCTTAGATAATTCGCTAGTTACATTACTTTCAATAGCAATTTTAACTATATGATGTTCGATAATCTTATTGACTATTTCATCATACATATCCTTTGTTGCTTCTCTAGTAAATATTACATCTTTCAAATAATAGTCAAATACGTTATCGTTTTGTACTTTTTTAAATATAGGCATAGCAAAAAAGTCTTTTCCACTCTTTCTAGTAGCGTCAATTACAGCGTACGCACCTTCATATTCGGTTTGTGGTATCGTTTCATAAGTTCTTAATCTATGATAACTAAAGAACAAACTTTCTGGGTCTGTTGGTATTTGTTGAAAGTTAGTTTGAAACAAATAATCTTCTATTGCATTTTTATCTTCTAATATTTTTTCGGTGCTTCTAAGTTCTGGGCATACACTTTCGCCAGTTTCATAGTCCAAAGCAGGTACTTGAATTATAGCGACACTTTCATCTTCGCTTATTAAAGTATATGGATATTTAGGGTGTTTTTTAAATTTGTGCATTGATTTTACCCATGCAATTACTCTTGCAATAAAATCATCACTAGACCACAATGTTCCAGTAATTACTATTTTGTGATATTTTGCCTCTTGTATAAACCTTTTTTTCCAAACAGTTTGGAAATCATTAAAATATTGGTCGTTTGTGTTTTTATTCATCGCTTCTTTATAATCCGGGTATAAATCATCAATATGTATTCTTTTACTAGCCCTTTGTCCAACAACATTTGAATTTGTAGTTGTTGCGTTATAACTAGCCATAAGATTACAATTTTTAAGTTTCCATTCCCCATCCGTTTCTTTTAAGAAAAAGTTTTTATCTTTAGGGTCATATGCTAGATGTGGGAAAACTTCACCAAATTCAGGGCTTTTTATTTCGTTTATAACAGTTCTACTACCACCTTTTACAACAGAGTCGTTGGAACACAAAGATAGAATAGACCCTTTATCATCTATTCCAAAACCCCAAGCCTCGCTTATCTTTTCTGGATATGTCTTTCCGTATCCGGAAGGCATATTTGCTATTAGCATTTCAAATTTTGGGTTTAACTCTATTTCTTGTAAATAGTGTATATATCCCTGTAATATTTTATATCTTACTGCAAAGAATTTTTCGTCATCGTTCCACTCTCTGTAAATCATATAGTGTTCTAATGAAACTCTTGCCCCCAATTTATACGAATACTTCAATATTTCATCATAAATTTTATAGTGGGTTTTGTCGCCGTCTATTTTTATCAATAAATCAACTAGGGGAATAAATCGTTTAATTACCATTTCGCCACATTTTTGCGTGTTTTTTTCAAAATTTTTAAACAAAACATACAAATCTTTTATTGTGTCAAATGCTTCTGTAATAGTCATCTTTTTTCCGTAACTAAATCTATAATTATTTTCCAAAATTTTCAAAGTTTTATCTATTGCGTTGTATAATTGCTTGTCTTTTTTGTCCATCATATTATTTCACCACACAAATCATTTTTTATTTGCAAAATATTTATATTTATTAATTCTTTTGTTTATTTTTTCCATATCTGGCTCTTCGATTATATTTATGTTTACATTTGGTTGTTGTTTTTCTACCATTTCATTTTGCGACCTTAATTTGAACATGGTACTACGTTCTTTAACCATGCCCATTTGACCCATAGTTGTATTTTCATCGCCTATTTGGTCATATATTTTTTCCACAATAATTCTCATATTTAAGTCTGTACTATTTTTATAAGACCTAAGAGTGTTCAATGTAATTCCCGCCATTTTACAAAAGGAAATTAATGAACTAGGATAAAATCCAATTAATTCATTTACTTTAGATAAGACTTCACAATAATAATCAAATACCATTCCTAATTTTTCTGCATTATACATTGGTTCATGGCTTGATATTGGCGTAATTGGTTTAAAAAAGTAATTCATTATAATTATTGGATTGATAGAAACCTGATATTCAGTAGGATTTCCGTTATTATCCCAATTCACAGGTACCTTTGCTTTTTCCCTATAATCAATCATGTCTTTAACTAATTCTTTTTTTCTTTCTTCTATGTCCGAAAACATATCTTCAATTTTATTATTTACATAAAATTCTTCTAATTTTCTTAATTCAATTTGGTTTTTTTTCATTATTTCTTCGTTTTTTTTGGCATTAGTCATTTATACCCTCCATATAATAAAAAATTAGCATAATTTGACTAAAAAATCAAACTATGCTAATCTCATATTGACAAAAAGAGGAGGTAATATGTTAAAAATACTAATTCCAATACCACCGAAAACGAAGAAAAATTCACAACAAATAATAATTGTGAAAGGCAGACCAATGATTTTTCCAAGCAAAGCATACAAGAAGTATGAAAATGCGTGTGGCAAATATATGCCAAATCTAAGGCAACCGAAACCATATATAACTCAACCTGTTAATGTAAAATGCCTGTATTATATGGACACAAGAAGAAGGTGTGATTTAAACAACCTATTAGAAGCAACTACAGACATGCTTGTTCATTACGGAATACTAGAAGATGATAATTACAAAATAGTTGCCTCACACGATGGAAGTAGAGTTTATTATGATAAGCAATACCCAAGAACAGAAATATATATAGAAAAATTTGAAGAATAAAAAAGCACGATTTGTGCTTTTTTAAAATGATAGAAGCAAATAAAAATGAAAAATAAAAAATAATTATCAAAGGCGAAGTGATTACCTTTGATAATTAGATTTTATCACACTATATTTTTATTTTCAATCTTATTTTTAGAAAACAAAACATATATGAAATCAATATAAAATAAATTAACTCACAATGAACTAATTAATATATTTAACTTAAAGATTGCATATATGTTAAATGAAAGGAGGTAATGCCGACAAACAACTTTACCCAAACTAATAATACAACATATTTTCTTGAATTTCAAGTAATTATTTTTTATTTTTGTTTTTTACGTTGTTTAAATTCTTAAAAAACAAAAACTTTTTATATGCTTCATCTTGTTGTTTCCTTAATTCTTTTGCTTTTTCCATATTATTCACTTGACTAGCAAGTTTTCTTAATTTATCGCTTTTTATATTTTCTTCTCTTACTTTATTTGTTAATTTCATTTTAAATTATCACCTTCAATAGTTTTTGTTTTTTGTTGATTTATTAAGAAAGATGTTCAATTCCTCTATTTCTTTACTATTCATTCCCAATTTTTTTAAAATAATCAACAATAAAATCTGGTTATGTGCCAAAAGCCTATTATTTTCCGTTATTATTTGCTTTATGTCCATTTTATCTCACCTTCTTTTAATATCTTCAATAAGTTTTAATACGTCTATGCAGAGTTGTATTAATTCTTCTTTTTTTATTTTTATAATTTTATCGTTGCCAGACTTATTTTCAAAGTTTTCTCTTATTTTCAATTTTAATAATTCTTCAATAGCAATTCCGTTCATTTTTCCTCCTTTTTATTAATATAATCTATTACTTCATTTAATTTATTTATTATCACAACTTGGGGTGCTGATAAGGTATAACGATAATCACTTCCGTTTCCCCATTTACCAATCACTTTGTTATCTTTGATTTTTAATTTTTCTATTATAGGTTTATTTTCTTCTAGTATTTCTACTTTATCCTTTAAACAGTCAAGAAAATTTAGATTAATGGAAAAATAATCTTGAAATCGCCGATAATCTTTCCTATCTTCTATGTATTCGTTTTCTTCTAAATTATATTTCCAAATTATGTTTTCATACTTTATCTTTTTAGGTGCTTTGCCATCTTTTACTAATTCTAATAATTCATAAATAGTTATAAATTTATTCATATTTACCACCTTTCATTAAATTCTTTCATTCTATCATCAATATATCTATTTTCTTCTATATTTCTAAATTTAATCTCTTGTATTTTTCTTTCGTTGTCTTCTATAATACTTTTTGCTTTTAATACCTCTTTTTTATTTTCAATAGCATTAATTCTACTTTCTAAAATTAATATTTCTCTAAAAATAGCACTTAATTTTCTTTCTACTCTTGTTCTATATTCAGTTGTTCTTTCCTTTTCTAATTTTAATGTTTCTATATCTTTTTCCATTTATTTTTCCTCCTTTTTTTAACAAACTGTATATATTAGTTTCATATTATTTATTCTCCTCCTCAAATAATTCATCAGTAGTATCTATCAACATATTTATAAATTCTTCTATTTCTTCTTTTGTTTTAAATTTATTCCAATTAATATTAAATATTTTTGTTTGTTTTTCTTCCATAATCTCTTTAGCCCATTTGAATTGTTGAGAATTATAATCTATCTTGTTCATATTAGTTATTCTTCCCTATCAAAATGTTCCTTTAATTTGCCGTTTTTCATTCTTACGTATTTAGTAATAATATTTTTATAATTTACTATAAAACCTTCAACATTCCTATTAACCTTGGTACAATATTTTTCATATATACTATCTAAATGTTCTTTATTAGGTAAGACATTTATTTCTGCTACTTCAGGTACTATTCCTATACATTTAGGTAATTCTTGACTTTGAAAAGGATATATAAATAAACTATGTTCGTAAATCAAATTATATAAATTAAAATCATCATCAATATTTGCTTTTGCAAACATATACCATCTCTTATCAAATTCATCAACGGAATATTTTAAACACCCCATTCCTAACCATTCTCCACATATAGCACTTCCTTCGTATAAATCATTTAAAAAATCTTTATTATCATTTAACCATTGATATAATCCCTTATACAATTTATCTTTAACTTCTTCTAATTCGGTTATTTTAAATATATTACTTCTTTGAGCAATATATATTTCTTCATTTTTCTTAAAAAATACTAAATTACTACCGTCTAATTTTTCAGTAATATATATTTTATCTCCTCTACAACTAACTCTTTCAGTTTTAGGGTATATTTCTTTTTTTATCATATCTATTCTCCTTTATTAAAAATTTTTTTAAAAATTCATCCGTTGTTTCTTTTATTATCTTTTCAGTTTCTTCTTTTCCCAAATATTTCTCACATATTTTAACTAATTTTTCTAATAAAATATCTTTCATTCTTTACCTCCTGTTATTTCTTTATATTTTAATAAATTATGTTTATGAGTTTCTAAAGCCATTCTTTGTAAAGGTTGGTAAACATTATTTTCTTCAAGTCTTTTTATTTCGTCTTCTAAATACTCTATAAACTCTTTTTGTTGATTTTTCATAGTATAATACCTTCTATATATTTCTTCTGCGTCTGGCATTATTCCAGCATAATCTCTATTAGGATTTTTCTTTTTATCTTCTTCATCATATTCTTTATCAAATTTACTTATTAAGTTTCTTTTTTGCCTTAATCCTACTATAAATTCTAATTCTTCTAGTTGTTTCTTTAACTCTTCATTTTCTTCAACATTTGCTTTTAAAAGTATTTCATATGTTTGTAAACTTCCTTTTAGTTGTTGGTTTTCTTTCACTATTTCACAATTTGTAAACTCGTTTTTACATAATGTTTTTCTTCCATTTTCATTCATTACTTATCACTCCATTATCTTTTTATTTTCTCTGTCATAAATATCCATGTGTAGCATTTCTTTTACCCAAATTGCCCCCTTATTATCCCCAAAAAATAATTGCCTCATACTTCTTGGAAGTCTGACTTTGTTTATAAGTTCCCTATTTTTTAGTGCTTCTTGTGCTGATTTATTGCATTTATAAACTCTACATATATCTGGTCTAACTTCATATATCATACACCTCTTGTTGGTATTATCCCTAAAAGGACATGTATTGTCATAATCAACTAATACACATCTAGCATTTGGCTTTATTTTATGCTTTTTTAAATATCTTTCTATTCTTTTTATTTCTTGTCTTGATAAATGTAAAATGTCACCACAACACTCTCCACAATTAGAACACTCGCCATTATTAGTAAAATCTGTGATTTCAATAAATTTTTTCACTTCACATCACTTCTTTCTCAATTATTTATATTAATTCGCTCAAAAATTTCTAATAACTTAGGGATTTGAATGGCAAACCAATCTGTCATTTCTTCGTTTTTTGCCCAATCGCTGTTATCCCATAATCCACTTTCATACATAAAAGCGTGTATTATTTCGTGCCTTAACACCTTATTTGAATAGTATTGCAAATCTTCTATGCTCTTTTCATCTTTCTCAAATTTAGCAACCACGATTTCTTTTATACTTATATCCGTATAACCGTCGCATATTGATAATTTTGGATAGTCTTTTTCTAAAGCACTTAACACAACATTGTATTCAGTGCCCAATATGTTCAATTTCATATATTTCTGTTTTCTATCCTTTCTAATTGTCTATTTATTTTGTTTTCTAGTGTTTCTACTATCTCTTCGCTTTTAATATCGTAATAATGTCTAAATTGTTCTAACATAACATAGCAATCTGCTATTTCTTCTGCTATATGTTTTTTACAACTATCAACATGTATTCTACTGCACCCTATATTCTCACATGCTTCTTTTTGTGCTATATATTGGAATATTGCTTCGTTCAATTCCCACACTTCACTTTGAAAGTGTTTTAATTGTGGAATTACACCATAAGTATTTATTATTTTTAATAATTTTTCTTTCATTTATTCTCCTTTATTATCTAATATTTGTATAATTTCTTTTAAATCATTTTCATCTAGCATGTAATCTGTTTCATTAGAATATCTAATTACTTTTAATTCTAAATGTTCTTTTGATTTATTTATAATATCTTCTTTTTGTTGTAGTCGCTCTTTTAATTGTTTATTTTCTTTTTCAAGATTACTAATATACTTAAATATAATTGCACCATCTAATCTTTCGTTTATAAAATTATCAAAATCATCTGCTATCATTTTTTTGATTTCTTCTTTATTCATTACTTATCACTCTTTTCTGCTAACCATTTTTCTACATATTCTATCGCTTTTTTATGCCCTAGTCTTGCTTCTTCTTCAGTAGTATATCTTTCTTGGTAATATTCAAATGGGTTTTCTTCACTGTGCCTTCCTTCAAATGTATCGCCTTTTATAAATATCATTGTTTCATAATATAAAGGTGGTAGCGTTTCATCAAATTGATGATTTATGCCTAAATCTACCGTGGATACTACATATTTTCCGACTTCGGTTTTTAAATCAAATCTTGTTTCCCAATTAAATCCTTTTCTAAATCCAAACCGTTCTAAATCTTTCATATTCACTCCTTCTCTATTTTAGATAATATTTCTAAATATCTTAATCTTGAGTTTTCATATAAATTTAATTCTTCTCCATATGGTTTTGGTCTACTTTTGTTTATTAAGTTATCAATGTGTTCTATTTTCCCTTTTATATAAGATATTAGTTCTTCTTTCTCTCTCAATAATATATCTCGCTCATCTGCTATCTTCATTATTGCGTCAAATAGTTTCCTTTCATCTTTTTCTAACCCTTCAACGCTCTTTTTATTCATGTTCCTTAACGCCTCTATAATTTCTTCCTCTGCCACTATTATCACCCTGCTTTCTCTGTTATTTTATGACTTTTAAAAAATGTCTGATTTGTAATATAATAATCAAAATTAATTTTGTTATTTTTTTCTATATCATCGCCATCCTAACTCTTTACATTGCTGTTGTATCGCTTGTAATTCTTCTACTGACAAATTTTGACAACCAATTTTTACAATTTCTCCATCTTCTTCGCATATTATGTCGTCTTTTACAATTTTTGCTTCTACTTCGACAAGCGATAGGTTTACCTCTGCACCAAGAAGGTCAATAAACTCTATATACAAAAATTTTATTTTCCCAGTTTCTTTTACTTCCTCCTCGATTTCCTCCCATGTGTCGTAAAACTTATATAATTTCCTATAAATCTTTTTGATTGATAAAAAACCTTCGACTTCTTCATATCCTAATTCTTTGAACATCTCTTTCGCTGTCATCTCTTTTTTCACTTCCTTTACTATGTCCTATTATATCCCATAACTTTGCACCTGTCAATTTTTTTGTGCGATATCTGTGAGGGGGTAATCCTAGCCCATATTTAATCACACAATGGGGGGTGGGTAATAGTCAACTTTCATTATTGATTAATATTAAAAGTTAAATCAAAAACATTAAGTGTTAAATCTTAAATGTTAAAAGATGTTGTTTTTTCACTCTTTGTTTTTTTAAAAAGATGCACATAAAATTGAAAAAACTAATTACTTTCTTTTCTCGCCCTTTATAGTATACTACATACTATGATTTATTACATACTATGATAGAAAACTATACTATGTAATTAACCTATACTAATATAATATATATTATTACATACTAAAAGAAAAAAAAAGAAAAAAGAAAAAAA